>DAOOIT010000044.1 GCA_035384565.1 Planctomycetota bacterium
GAGCCCTTCAGGCTCCAGAGACAATCACCCTGCCTACGATTCCGGCCCGCACCCGTGCGGTCGAGCCGGAGGCCGCCGCGGCGCCGAAGCCGGGCGACTAGAGGGCAGAATCTTGCTTGATTACCTGTGACTGAGACCCGCCGTCTTGGGCTGGTGCGCGGTGTCCAGGGTCCTGCGTGCAGGTACGCACGCCCTATCACTGGACGGCAAGGGTTATCACGACGAGATCCGCGGCCTCCGGGGATCGGCGTCGGGCCGTCCTTGCATTCCGCCGCGCCTGGCCGTAGAATGAACTTGGGGGGCGAGAAGGGGGGGCCAATACCCTGTCCCTGAGATCGAGCAGCGGGCGATGGGGCAGGCCGCAGGGGGCGCGCGATGCCGTTTGTGCTCTACGAACGCCGCGAGCAGCCGGGCGGGGCGGCGGCTTTCGTGCAACTGCGCGAGCTGTCGCTGGCGGGGACGAGCGGCGGGCTCGTCCACGCGTTCGTGGCGCGGTTCGCGCCCCAGGCCAGGACCTTCGCGTGGCACGCGACGGCAACTGATCTGATCGCCGAGGCGGGCGCCAGCCCCAAAGGCCACGCGATCATCGCCGACCTGAAGTCCGCGCGCGGCAACCTGTCGCTCTTCGAGTTGACGGACCTCTGGGGCTTCAGCTACGCGGAGTGGACGCCGCTGGCGCTGCGCCTGGAGGTGCTGGCGGCCGACCGCACGGTGCCCGACCCGAGCCGCACGAAGCAGCGCTTCACCGACGAGGGGTGCAGCCGCCAGGCCGTGCACCAGTTCCTGTATCTCCAGGGCGGGCTGCGCGGCGGGGCGTGGACGTGGGGACCCGTGGGCTCGGTGAACGGCGTGCTGCTGTGGCCCGACGCCTTCGAGTACTTTCTGGCCAGGATCGGCGAACGCGGCCGGCCGGCCCCCGGCGGGCCTGCGCCCGCGGAGCCCTGAGAGAGGAGCCTGTGGTGAGCCAGTCGTGGAAGTCGGTGGACGAGGCGCTGGACTACGCGATGGCGGCGGAGCTGAAGGCGGCGGCGCTCTACCGCGCGCTGGAGCAGCAGGCGCCGTCGGCGAAGCTCAAGGCGCTGTTCGCCAGGTTCGCGAGCGAGGAGGACGGCCACTACAGGAAGCTCGCGCGGCTGCGCCAGGGGGCGGCGGCCGCGCTGGGGCCGGGCGGCCCCCTCGCCGTGCCGCGGCCGGCCTCGGCGACGCTGGAGGCCCGCGGCATCACCGACATCGCCTCGGCCTATCGCTACGCCATCCGCGCCGAAAAGGGCGCCGCGCGCCTCTACGCCACCCTGGCCGACCTGGCGACGTCCCCCCGCGTGCGCCAGACCTTCGAGCTGCTGATGCAGGAGGAACTCAAGCACAGGGCCTGGCTGGAGGCCGACCTGGCGAAGCGCGAGGGCGGCGGGTTCCTCAGGAGACTCTTCCGACGTGCGACGGGTGGCTGACCCGCACGGTCACTTGGACGCTTTGTGCGCGGCCAGGGCGCGGCCCACGGCCTCGGCGGCCTGGGCCGCCACGTCGGCGGCGGCCGCATTCATGGCCTCGACGAACGCCTCGGTGGTGCGGGCCCTGGCCTCGTGACGGGCCACGAGGCGGGTGGCGAGCAACAGGCTGCCGTCCTCGGCGTGCTTGAGCACGAGTTCCACCTCGCACACCGCGGCCCAGGCGCCCTCGCCGCGCACCTCGTCGCAGCGGAGCAGGCGGCCGTCGAGCACGAAGTCGCTCCGGCGCACCAGGCGGTCGTCCACCACGGCGGCGGCGAGGCCGGCCGCCTCCAGCGCGCGGCGGAGCACGGCGGTGAGCATCTCGGCGGGCGGCTCGGCCCAGCGGTGGTACTCGTGGTATTCGACGTCGGCGGCGCCGCGGCGCGACACGATGCGCTCGCGGTAGCGCGAGGCGGCGCCCAGCGCGCGCACGGCGAGCACGCCGCGGGCCGCGCCGCCGGCGCCGGGCGCGGGCGCGAGGGGAGGCGGGTCAAGGCTGTAGTAGTGGATGGGCGCGAGCGGCCGCGGCCACAAGGCGCAGCCGGCCGGCAGCACCGCACAAAGGCTCGCGAGCAACGACAGGGCGGCGACCCGCCCCCGGGCAGTTCTCCTCATCGGTTCTTCCCCTCTGCTGCGTGTCATGGTCACGGCTCGCCTCGCCTGCCCCGCAGGATGGCCGACGGGTCGCGCTCGAGGGTCTCGAGCAGTTCGCGGGCCGCGCGGAGCACGCCGTCGAGCTCCTCGAGGGAGCGCGAGAGGTCGCGCTCGACGTTGGCGAGCGAGCGGCGGACGTCGTCGCGGCCGGCCGCGACGAGTCTAGCGGCGGCGCCCACGTCGGCGGCGCCCTTGCCCACATTCTCGGCGGCCTCGCGGAGGCTCTTGTTCGTGCCCGCCAGGTCGAGGCCCTCGAGCTGGCCCTCGACCTTGGCCAGCGCGTCGCCGAGGCGGCGGACCGCGTCGGCCAGGGGCTTGCGGTTCTCGTCGAGGGCCGCCTGCGCCGTGTCGAGGAGTTTCTGGGCGCGGGTGCCCGTGGCGTCGGCGGCCTTCTGGAGCTCCTTGGCGGCATCGGCCACAGCGCCGGCGGTCTTCTCGAACTCGGCCTGGGCCGAGCGGATGGCCTTGTCGAGCGAGGCGGCGAGGGTGGAGGTCTGCGCCCGCAGTTCCTCAATGGCCTTGTGGGCCGAGGCGAGGGCCTCCTCGGCGCGGCGGAAGAGGGTGGGGATGTCATCGGGCTTGACCTTCGAGAGGGCCTCGTCGAGGCGCTCGATGAGCTTCGTGGCGCGCTGGAGCGTGAGCGGCACCGTGTCGGCGAAGGTCTCCTCCAGGCCGGCCATGAGCGAGGGCTGGACGGGGATGAACGAGCCCGGCTCGAGCGCCGGGGCCTCGCGGTCGGTGCCGCCTGAGAGGTCCACCACGTAGGGGCCGAAGATCGAGAGCAGGCTGTAGCGGGCCCGGATACCCTGGCGCACGGTGACCTTGGTGGGGTCAATGCCGAGGGTGACGCCGACCTTGTTCTCCGGGGTCACGCGCAGGTCGATCACCTTGCCCACGGTGACGCCGCGGTAGCTGACGCGCGAGCCCTCGGTGAGGCCGGGGATGCTCTCCTCGAACTCCACGTGGTAGCGGTCGAGCCGCTGGCGCTGGAGGCCGGTGAGGGTCACGGTCACGATGGCGAAGAGCGCCAGCGCGCCGAGGAGGAAGATGCCGACTTCGGTCTTCTGTCGCTTGGTAGCCACGGGACGGGTTCCTCAACGGGGAGCGGCGTGCGGCGGGGCCGCATCGGCCCCTGGGTGGAAGAAGCGGGCGACCTCGGGGTCGGGCGATTCGTCCACGGCGGCGAGCGGCCCGAGGAAACGTTGCGTGCCGCCCGCGAGCATGAGCACGCGGTCGGCGATGGTGCGGATGGACTCGAGGCTGTGCGTCACGGCCACCACCGTGATGCCCAGCACGCGGCGCAGGCGCAGGATGAGCTGGTCGAGGCCGGCGGCCGTCACGGGGTCGAGGCCGGCCGACGGCTCGTCGAAGAAGACCAATTCGGGGTCGAGCGCCAGGGCGCGGGCCAGGGCCACGCGCTTGCGCATGCCGCCCGAGAGGTCGGCCGGCATCTTGCCCCCCGCGTGGGTCAGGCCCACCAGGCTCAGCTTCATCGCCACGAGCGCCGGGATCAGGTCGCGGCTCAGGCCCCGCTCGCGCATCGGCAGCGCCACGTTCTCCGCCGCCGAGATGGAGGCGAACAGGGCGTCCGACTGGAACGACACGCCGAAGCGGGCGCGGAAGCGGTCCAGCTCGTCCTCCTCCATCCGCGCGATGTCCTGGCCCCACAGGCGCACGGTGCCGCTGGCGGGCCGGAGCAGGCCGATGAGGTGGCGGAGCAGCGTGGTCTTGCCGCAGCCGCTCACGCCCACGATGGCCAGGATCTCGCCGGGCGGCACAGTGAAGCTCACGCCGTCGAGCACGCGCGTCGAGCCGTACTCGGCCACGAGGTTCTCGACTTCGATCACCGGGTCCATGCCGCCTCACACGAAGAAGAAGAACGTGGCGAAGGCCATGTCGGCCACGATGATCAGAAAGATGTCAATCACCACCGACCGCGTGGTGGCGAGGCCGATGCCGCGCGCGCCGCCCTCGACGCGCAGCCCGTTGTGGCAGGCCACCAGGGCGATGATGACGGCGAAGATGCCGCTCTTGAAGAGGCCCTGGAGGATGTCGCCCAGCGCCGCCGCGGCCACGAGCTCGTTCCACCAGGCCACGGGGCTCTCGCCCAGGATGCTGATGCCCACGAACGAGCCGCCCGCGTTGCCCGCGGCCATCGCCAGCACGGTGAGCGCCGGCACGGCGAGCAGCAGTGCCCACAGCTTCGGCACGAGGAGGAAGCGCGCGACGTTCAGCCCCATCGAGCGCAAGGCGTCAATCTCCTCGCGCACCCGCATCGTGGCCAGCTCGGCCGTGATGGCGGCGCCGGAGCGCGCCGACACGATGATGGCGGTGAGGAACGCCCCCAGCTCGCGCGCGAAGGCCACCACCACCAGATCGGCCACGTAGATCGTCGCCCCGAACTGCTTGAGCTGCGCGGCCGAGAGCAGCGCGATGATCACGCCGAGCAGGAAGTTCAGCAGCGCCACGATGCCGAGGGCCCGCACGCCCATCTCGTGCAGTTCGTCGAGCAGCGCGCCCCAGCGCAGGCCCTTGCCGCGAAGCGGGGCCAGCACGGCCCAGTAGAGCAGGTCCACCGCCAGCGCGACCGCGGCGCGCAACTCGTCCCGCGCAGCGAAGGCTCGCCCCCCGAGCCGTTCCAGGAGGCCCTCCGACGGCGGCGGGCTCGGGGGCGTTTCCTCGAGCGCCGGCCTGACCAGCTCCAGCAGCTCGGCGGCGCGGCCCCGCGCGCCTTCGAGCTTCAGCTCGGCCCCGCGCTCGCGGGCCGTGCGCGCCGCGAGCTGAAGGAAGGCAGCACCCTGCGTGTCCATCCGCTCCACGCCGCGGAGGTCCACCCGCACGCTCGAGGCGCCCGCGGCCAGGCGCGCTCGGGCGGCCTCGAGCAGGGCACGGCCCGCCTCCTGCGACAGCCGGGCCGGCGCGACGAGAGGCCCTTCGTCCCGCTCAGGGGTGGGCGTGGCACTTCGGGGTTGCATGTCGCCCTCGCGATCCGGGCGCCCCGGCGCCGCAGTCCGCAATCCCAAATCCCCAATCCGCCATCACTTCTTCGGCCTGCCGTCGGTGCCCAAAGGCGCGTCGCCCGGCAGATCGCCCATGGCCCACAGCAGCCCGTTGACCAGGTGCTTCTGGAAGCGTTCGTCGGCCCACACGTTCTTGCCGTGCCCCAATGCCGTGTAGAAGACCTTGCCTTTGCCATACGGGTGGCACCAGGCGATGCCGAAGTCCTTGTCCTCGCGCAGGCCCGGCTTCGTCACGTCCACCGAGGCGTTGTCGAGGCTCATCAGCACGTGGGTCTTCTCGCGCGACCACGGGTTGAACATGTAGATTTCGTCCTGCACCTCGAAGGCCTCGCCCAGATTGGCCGAGGCGGGGTGCTTGGGGTCCTCGACGATCACCCGCACCTTCTGGCTCCAGGGGTGGCTCACGAAGACGCCGTTGACCATCTCGTTGTACTCGGGCCACTTGGTGGCCGGGCACATGTAGCTGGCCGAGTGGATGCCCACGAAGCCTTTGCCGCCCTTGACGAACTCGATCAGCGCCTTCTTGTTCTCGTCGGTCAGCGGCGGCGTCACCTTGGTCAGCTCGCCGCCGCCGTAGCTCACCATCGCGTCGAACCTGCCGAGGTACTCGGGCGTCCACTTCGAGCAGTCGGTGCACTCCTCGACGTCGAACGCGTCGTTCTTGGCCCCCCAGTCCTTGAGCACCTGGAGCACGGCGGCGATGCCTTCGCCGTGTCGGAAGCCCTCGGTCTGGGAGAAGTAGACGATGTGGCGCTTGGCTCCGGCCTCCGCCACGACACCAGCCGCCACCACGAACACCGCCAGCCAACCCATGCATCTTGCCCGCATGCCGCACCTCCTTGTCACACGTCGCGCTCCAACATGTTGACTTCGACGGCGCTCCGGTCGTCGAGGTCGAAACGCAGGGTCTTGATCTCGAATGGTCTCAGGCGGCCCGTCCAGGCGGCCTGGGCGAAATGCACGTCCACGCGGGCCGGGGTTTCGCGGCCGGCGGTCTCAACGAAGCGCACGATCAGGCCGTCGCCCTCCTCGGCCTTCTTGAGCACGGTGAGCAGCAGGTTGTCGGGCTTCACCTCGACGGCCGAGCCGTAGCTCGACACCATGCCGTCCTGCACGTCCTCGAAGCGGTAGAAGACCGGCACGTTGAGGGCCTGGGCCTCGCGGGCCACGCCGGCGTCCTGCCACGAGCCGGCGTGCGGCACGAGGCGGTAGCGGAAGATGTGCTCGCCCTGGTCGGTGTACTGGTATTCCACGCCCGGCTCGGGCTTGCGCGGGTCGTGGAAGGCATAGATGGGGCTGCGCAGCAGGCTCAAGCGTATCTCGGCGCCCAGCACGTCGGCACCGTAGATGCCGTCGTTGAGGACGGCCAGCCCCGCCGGCTGGCTGCCGACGGTGCCCGACAGGTCGAGCCAGCGCTGGATCGGCTCCTCTTCGCCGTTTGCCGTGCGCGCGATGCTGCCATAGGGCACCTCGGCCGTGACGGCCGGCCGCTCGATGGCCGTGGGGAACGCGAGCTTGAGCATCTTGTGGCGCTCGTGCCAGTCCACGACCAGGCACACGTCCACCTTCGCCGCCCCATCGTAGAGGTAGAAGGTCTGCTCGGCGGTGGAGCGGCCCCAGCGATAGCGCACGCGGAGCGCGCCGCGCACCGGGCCGGCCTCGAGGAGCTCGGGCGGCCCAGCGGGCTCGAAGCGCCCGACCTCGTCGCGGAAGCTCGCCACGTCGTGGCTCCACGTGTCGCTCAGATCGCGCAGCACCACGAGCGCGCCGCCGGGGCCAGCGAGCAGGTTGGCGCCCTCAGGCTTTCGGTGCAGCACGCTGAGCGCGCCGGTCTCAGGGCTGATCTCGAGGCGCAGGTGTTGGTTTTCCATGGAGACCGGCGTCACCACCAGGCCCGAACCGTCGGTCTTCGGGGCGTGCTCGGTGCTCAGGTGGTAGCAGGCGAAGCCGAGCGAGCGCAGGCGCGTGCGGAACACCAGATGGCCCTCCACCCGCTGCACGGGCACCTCGTTGAACTGCTCGTCGAAGACGGCGATCTGCGGCGCGTCGTCCTGCGGGTGAAGCTCGATCACGTCGTCGCGGTCAAAGCCCAGGGGGTTGAAAAACACGACGGGCGAGGCCCCGCGCGTGGTGTCCACGTTCCGGCCCCAGAGGGCGAGCGAGTCGGTGATCACCTTCAGCGCGGTCTCGCGCACGGCGTCGAGCAGGGGCCAGGCGTCGTCGTAGGCTTCGGGGATGCTCGTGCCGGCCAGCACGTCGTGAAACTGGTGGAAGAGCACGGTCTCCCAGGCCTTGCGCAGGGCGGCCTGCTGCGGCTCGGCGCCGAAGGCCGCCGCGGCGATGGCTGCGAAGCGCTCGGCGGCCAGAAGCAGTTCCTCGCATTCGTGGTTGGCCCGCTTGATCGCGGCCACCACGCTGTAGCAGCCGCGTGCGTGGTGCTGGAGCTCGTCGGCCACGACGGGCAGGCGGTCCCGCTCGCCCGCCACGGCGTCGAAGAAGCGCTGCGGCGTGCTGAAGACGGCGTTGGGCGCGGCCGGGTCGGCCTGGGCGGCCAGGATGCTCGCGATATTGGCCTTGGTCGGCCCGCCGCCGTGGTCGCCCACGCCGTAGAAGCACATCACGTGACGGAGGCCCAGCGGCGCCTGCTCGGCCGCGGTGCGGATGCGCGCGGCAATCTCGTCGGGGCCGCAGCAGTAGTGGTGCGGCGGGCGGCACGTGACGACCTGCGAGCCGTCGGGCGCCTGCCACAGGAACAGGCCGGCCGGCAGCGTCTTCTCGTGCGGCCCGGGGCGGAAGAAGACGTAGCTGTCGAGGCCGCACTTCCTGAGGATCTGCGGCAGCGTGCCCGCGTGGCCGAACGAATCCACGTTGTAGCCCACCCGCACGTCCACCCCGAACTTCGCCTGGAAGTAGCGTTTGGCGTAGAGGGCCTGGCGCACGAACGACTCGCCGCAGGGGAGGTTGCAGTCGGGCTGCTCCCACCAGCCGCCCACGACGCACCAGCGCCCCTCGGCCACGCGCTGGCGGATGCGCTCGAAGAGCGCCGGCTCGTGCTCCTCGAGCCACTGATACGTCGCCGCCGACGAGCGGCAGAAGACGAAGCCGGGCGTCTCCTCCATCCGGTCGAGCGCCGCGGCGCACGTGCGGCGCACCTCGTCGAAACCTTCCGCGGCGCGCCACAGCCACACGGGGTCAATGTGCGCGTTCCCAATCATGTGAACGGTGATGCTCTTCAGCGACCCTTCGGCCATGTGCAGGCGACCTCTCCGGCGGGCCTGGGGTGTGGTCCGATGTTGAACGGCAGTATAGCACGAAGCCGGCCGAGGCGCAATCGCCCGGGAGTCCGGCCAGCCTCCCGCGCCGATTGACTCCCCCGCCTTGCGCGGCTATGGTGGACGGCGTTGCCGCAAGGGCACAGCGGCCCGGCGCGGCTCTCGACCCTCTCCGCGGTTGCGGAGCGCGTGCTCATGACCACCCACTCCTCGCGCGAGCCGGGCACGGGCCTGGCGCTCTCGGGCGGAGGGTTCCGCGCCACGCTGTTCCACCTGGGCAGCCTCTGGCGCCTCAACGAGTTCGGCCTCCTGCGCCGCCTGAGCGTCGTCACCAGCGTCTCGGGCGGCTCGATCACCGCGGGCGTCCTCGCCCACCGATGGAGCCGGCTGGCGTTCGACGCCGACGGCGTGGCCACGAACTTCCGCGAGGAGATCGCGGCGCCCTTGCGCGCGTTCTGCACGCGCCACGTGGACCTGGCGGCGGGCCTCGCCGGCATGCTGCCGGGGGTGAGCGGCGCCGACGTCGCGGCCAGCCGCTATCGCCAACACCTCTTCGGCAAGGCCACGCTCCAGGACCTCCCCGACGCCGGCCCCCGCGCGCCGCGCTTCATCTTCTACGCCACGAGCCTCCAGACCGGCGCCAGCGTGCGGATGGGCAAGGAGTATCTGGCCGACTACAAGGTCGGAATGCTTCCAGCCCCCGACATCGGGCTGGCCGACGCCGTGGCCGCCTCGAGCGCCTTCCCGCCCGTGCTCTCGCCCATGATCATCAAGACGAGTCCCGAACAGTGGGTGGACCTGGAGGGAACGCGGGCCTTCGGCGACGCGGCCTTTCGTTCGCGCCTCGTGCTCACCGACGGCGGCGTCTACGACAACCTGGGCCTGGAGGCGATCTGGGACCGCTACGAGACCGTGCTGGTGAGCGACGCCGGCGCCCCGCTGACCCTCGAGGCCCGGCCCTCCGCCGTGTGGGCCTGGCTCACGGCGCGCGTGCAGAATCTCCTCTCGGAGCAGGCCCGGGCGATTCGCAAGCGCCACCTCATCACCGCCTTCCGCCGCCAGGTGTGCCGCGGCACCTACTGGGGCATCAGCACACACATCAACGACTATCAGTTGCCCACGGCGATGACGCGCGACACCGCCTTCACGGCGTCGCTGAAGTCGCTCCGCACACGCCTCAACCCCTTCAGCCCGCTCGAGCAGGGCTGCCTGATCAACTGGGGCTACGCGCTCACCGACGCCGCAATGCGCCGCCACGTGCTCCCCGGCGGCGACCCCGGCCAGTGGCCCGACCCCAACTACCCGCTCTAGCCCGCGGAGGTGGAGTATGGCGCGACGACGCAGCCGCAGAATCCCGGCCCGCGGTCCGGTGGCGCTCCTCGCGGCGCTCGTCGCCGCCGCCGCGGCCTACTGGACCACGCGCCAGCCCCCCACGGGCGTGCCCGCCCAGGGCATGGTGAGCAAGGTCTCCGATGGCGACACCTTGCACGTGCGCGCCGACGGCGCCGACCACACCCTGCGCCTCATCGGCGTGGACACGCCAGAGCTCCACGAGTCCGACAAGCTCGACCGCGACGCGCGACGCACGGGGCAGGACCGGCGCACCATCCAGGCCCTCGGCCAGCGCGCGCAAGCCTTCACCCGCCGCCTGTGCGAGGGCAAGATGTGCCGGCTGGAGTTCGACCCCGCCAACGCCGCGAGCGGCCACCGCGACAAGTACGGCCGCCTCCTCGCCTACCTCTTCGTGCCCGGCGAGGACGGCCGCGAGGTGTTCGTCAACGCCGAGATCATCCGCCAGGGCTATGGCGCGGCCATGACCGGCTATGCGTTCGACGCGGCGCGCAAGGCGGAGTTCCTGCGCCTCCAGCGCGACGCGCGCTCCGCCAAACGCGGCCTCTGGGGCGAATGGAAAGAACGCGGGCAGTGAAAATGTAGGGGAGGAAGCCCTGCTTCGCAAGAAGGCTTCCTCCCCCATGCCTCCTCCTTCCCAGGAACTCTTGACTCAGGCGGCGGCATTCGAGCCGTGCCGCGGCCAGCGTCGCACCCTGACACGGGCCAGCGGCCTTGTCGTCAGGCAGGCTCGAATGCCGCCGCCCAGTTTGAGAGTTCTTGAGGGGGTATGGGGGAACTTCTTGCCAAGAGGTTCCCCCAGATGCTTGTCACAGCGTGGGGGCGGTGCGGCGGATGCCGAACTCGCGGTGGCCGAGAACCTCGGAGCGGGTGAGGCGGCCGTTCACCACGTCGAGCATCAACGCCCAGAGGCGGTTGGCGGCTTCGGCGATGGTCTCGCGCCCCTCGGCGATGGGGCCGGCATCGAAGTCCATGTTGTCGCTCATCCACTGGGCCAGGGGCGTGTTGGTGGCAATTTTGAGGACGGGCGCCACGGCGCAGCCGAGCGGCGTGCCGCGGCCCGTGGTGAAGAGCACCAGCGTCGCGCCGCCGGCCACCATGCCCGCCACCGACTCGATGTCGTTCCCCGGCGTGTCCATAAGCACCAGGCCGCGGCTGGTGGGGGCGACGGCGTAGTCGAGCACCTCCTCGATGGGGCTGTGGCCACCCTTGTGCACGCAGCCGAGGGATTTCTCCTCAATGGTGGTGATGCCGCCCTCGATGTTGCCGGGCGAGGGGTTCGAGCCGGTGAGGTCGGCGCCGTAGAAGCGGCAGACCTTTTCGCAGTCGAGCACCATCTTGCGGGCGTCTTCGCCAATCTCGGGGATGGCTCCGCGTTGGGCCAGCAGGTGCTCGGCGCCGATGAACTCGGTGGTTTCGGAAACCATCACTGTGGCGCCGGCCGCCACCGCGCGGTCGGCGATCTCGCCCACCAGCGGGTTGGCCGTGAGGCCCGAGAAGGCGTCGGACGCGCCGCACTCCATGGCGAGCACCAGGCGGTCGAGCGGGCAGGGCTGGCGCACCTGCCGCAGCACCTCGGCGGCGAGAGCGCGGAGCCGTTCGCGTCCGCGGGCGATGGCGGCTGTGGTGCCGCCCTCCTTCTGGATGCCCACGACTTCGGCCGGTTTGCCCGCCTTGCGGATCTCGTCGGCGAAGGCCTCGGCCGCCCATTGCTCGCAGCCGAGCGCCACCACGAGCACCCCGCCCACGTTGGGGTTGGCCCCCGTGCCGGCCAGGGTGCGGAACGTGGCGGCCGCGTCGTCGCCGATCTGCGCGCAGCCGTGCTGATGGCTGATCGCCACGGCCTCGGGCACGGCCTCGGCGATCCTGGCCGCCACGTGGCACGAGCAGCCCACCGTGGGCAACACGAGCAGATGGTTTCTCACGCCCACGGCGCCATTGGGGCGCGGGTAAGCCTGAATGGTGATTCCGGATTTCGGATTGCGGATTGCGGAACTCCGTTTCTGAGCAGCACCCTCTGATTCCTGGCCGCTGCGGGTGGGGCCTCCGTGCCCCGCGGGGCAGAGACGCCCCGCCCACAAGCCGGCCGCCACACGCTGCTGGCGCCCCGACCCGGGAGCCGTGCTCTCAGCCCTCGCCCCTCACCGCTCTCTGGCTCTCGACGTTGTGCACGTGCACGTGTTCGCCGGGGGCGATGGGCCTGGTGGCCCGGCCGATCGGCTGGCCGTACTTGAGCACCGGCTCGTCCTTCGCGATGGCGCGGACGGCGAACTTGTGGCCGCGGGGGATGTCGGCGGCCAGCGTCACGCTCGCCACCTCGAGGGCCACGGTCGTGCCGGCCGCCAGCGGCACGAGCGCCGTGGCCACGCTGTCGCGCAGGTCGAGCTGGATGGCCGTGCGAGGAGCTGGCATAGCGTCCTTTCTTCCCGCCCACAGGGCGCCCGATATGCGCATTGCGGCCCGCCGTTGCCGAGTTCGTGAACCGGGCAGGTCAGGCCTTGTCGCGAGGCACGAAGGGCGACAGCGCGCGGAGCCGGTGCACGATGCGCGGCGTGTGCTCGACGACGAAGTCGATCTCTTCCTGGGTGTTGTAGCGGCTGAGGCTGAAGCGGATGGAGCCGTGGGCGGCGGTGAACGGCACGCCCATGGCGCGCAGCACGTGGCTGGGCTCCAGCGAGCCCGAGGTGCAGGCCGAGCCCGACGACGCGCACACGCCCAGGGCATCGAGGTCCATCAGGATCGACTCGCCCTCGATGAACTCGAAGCTGATGTTGGCGGTGTTGGGCAGGCGGCGGTCGCGGCGGCCGTTCACGTGGGCGTCGGGACAGGTGGCCAGGATGCCCTCTTCGAGGCGGTCGCGGAGCGCGCGCACGCGGGTGACCTCTTCCTTCATGTGCTTCGCGGCGAGTTCGGCGGCGGCGCCGAGGCCGACGATGTAGGGCACGTTCTCGGTGCCGGCCCGGCGGCCGCCTTCCTGGTGCCCGCCGAGCATGAAGGGCGCGAGCCGCGTGCCCTTGCGCACGTAGAGCACGCCCACGCCCTTGGGCGCGTGCAGCTTGTGCCCGCTGAGGGCCAACAGGTCCACCGGCGCCTGCGACAGGTCAATCGGCAGCTTGCCGACGACCTGCACGGCGTCGGTGTGGAAGGTGACCCCTTTGCGGCGGCAGATCTCGCCGATGGCGCCGATGGGAAAGATCACACCCGTCTCGTTGTTCGCCCACATCACCGACACGAGGGCCGTGTCGTCGGTGATGCAGTCGTCGAGCATCTGGAGGTCGAGCAGCCCCTCGCGGTCCACGGGCAGCTCGGTGACGCGATAGCCGTTGGTGCCCAGGTAGCGGCAGGTGGAGAGCACGGCGGGGTGCTCGACGCGGGTGGTGACGACGTGCCGCTTGCGGCCGGCCAGAGCCTCGAGGGTGCCGCGGAGCGCCGCATTATCGCTCTCGGTGCCGCAACTCGTGAAGACGATCTCGGACGGGTCGGCGCCCAGCAGCGCGGCCATCTGCTCGCGCGCGCGCTCCACGTGCTTGCGCACCTGCCCGCCGAAGCTATGCATCGAGGAGGCATTGCCGTACAGCTCGCCGAAGAAAGGCTGCATCGCCTCCACCACCTCGGGCGCGACGCGGGTCGTGGCGTTGTTGTCCAGATAGATGGTCTTCACGGCTTGTCCTCCACCACGACGAGGTCGGGCGAGACGAACTCGCGGAGCTTGGCCCCCACGAAGCCGTCGAGGGTGAACTCGGCGGCGCGGCACATGGCGCAGTGGCCGCGCAGCGCCACGATCACGCGGTTGCCGTCCACGTCAATCAGCTCGATGTCGCCGCCATCTTCCTGGAGCCTCGGGCGCACTTCGCGCTCGAGCACCTCCTGCACGAGCTGAATCTTGCGCATCATCGTGAGGCGCGGGCGGGGTGGCTCGGGGGCCTCGAGCTTCACGGGCTCGCCATGCACACGGGCGAGGATCGCCTTGATCTCGTCCTGGCAGCCGCCGCAACCGCCGCCGGCCTTGCAGTAGTTCGTCACCTCCTCGACCGAGTGGAGGTTGTTCTCGCGGATGACCCGCTCGATCTCGGTCTCGGTGACGCCGAAGCAGGTGCACACCACGCGCCCTTCGAGCACGTGAGCCGTCTTCTTGCCGCCGCTGCGGTAGTACTCGATGGCCGCCTCGAGCGCCTCGCGGCCCATCACCGAGCAGTGCATCTTCTGCTCGGGCAGGCCGCCCAGCACGTCGGCGATATCCTGGTTCGTCACCTTGGCCGCCTCGTCGAGCGTCATGCCCTTGATCATCTCGGTGAGCACCGACGAGGAGGCGATGGCGCTGGCGCAGCCGAAGGTCTGGAACTTCGCGTCGGCGATCCGCCCGTCGGGGCCGAGCTTGAAGGTCAGCTTCAGCGCATCGCCGCAGGCCAGCGAGCCCACCTCGCCGATGCCGTCCGCGTCCTCGATGACGCCCACGTTCCGCGGGTTGCGGAAGTGGTCCATTACTTTGGACGTGTAGTCCCACATGGCATGGTCCCCTTTCTGACCTACACGTATTGTCCCGCGGGCTGCGTGCCGTGTCAAGCCCGCGCCCGGGGCAGAGAGGGGGGCCTCAGTACTGCACTTCGACGTGGACGGTTCCCCCGACGCCATGCAGGCGGATGAGTTCCTTCCCGGCGTCGAAGTCGTTCCACGCCTGCGTGTTGACCGTGGCGCCCCTGATCGGAGCGGCGGCGGGGTGGCGGAGCCGCAGCAACAGGGCCTTCGGCGCCCTCCGCGCGGGGCACTCGATGGTGGCCGTGATCCGGCCGTGGTCGGCGTCCGAGATGATCTCGCAGGCGACGGCGCCGAAGTGGGTGGGCATGTTTCGCAGGGCAATGCGCTTGCCCTGGGCCAGCCAGGCCCGCGGCGTCGCGCGAGCCAGCCACAGCGCGTCGCCTTCCTCCATCACGAGCATGTTCCGCAGCCGGTCCAGGAACGCCGCTTCCTCGAACGACTTGTCTTCGGGCCCTCGCGTGGTGTGTTCGTTGAAGGTGTAGGGGCCAACCACGATGTCCACGGCGTACTGGTTGTAGAACGAGCGGAGGAAGTTGGGCGCGTCGTCCCACTGGAGGTGCACGTTGGCGGTGCGCTCGATACCGCATTGGTAGTACCAGCCGGCGTGGCTGAACCAGTGCTTCTCGGGGTCGTAGCCGGGCGTGCGCATGGGCAAGCGGTGGTGTTCGAGCAGCAGGCGATCCTCGAGCACGTCCACAAGCCCCTGGGCACGCGGGTCGGAGGCGGGCAGCAGGCCCGAGAGATTGATGAGATGCACGCCGCCGCGGATGGCATCGGGGTAGAGCCCGGGCGTGTGTTCGGCGGGGCCGAAGGAGGTGGGGATGCAGCGGCTCGCGGGCCCGCGCATGTACGGCGTGGGCGGCAGGAACGAGCGATAGGTGCCGTCGCGCACCCGCACCACGGGCGAGAGCGTGAACGACTTGTCCACCGCGGCCAGGATGTCTCTGGCATAGGCATCGGCCTCGGCGGCGTACTTGCTGCCCAGCTCGGGGTCCAGGTCGGCGATGGCCTCGGCGTAGCGGCGAAGGCCGAACCAGTAGTTGGCGTTGGATTCGTACCACGGCCGCCAGTTTGTGCTGTCCCAGATGTTGTGAGGGGGCAGCAGGCCGTGGATCCAGAGCCGGTCGCGCCCGGGCACGTCCTTCAGGTAGGCGTGACGCTGGCGGATCATCCAGTCGGCGTTGGCCTGGAGCTTCGGGGCCGCGCGGGCGAACCAGTCCCTGTCGCCCGTGAGCCGGTAGTGCTCGACCATTTGCCACTGCATCACGCCGGGGCCGCCGCCATGCTGCCAGTCCCACTCCACGCCGCTCATCGCCCCGACGGTGTCGGCGAAGAGGCCGTCCATCTTCGTGGGCTGCTTCTCGTCGCGCTCGAGCCATCGGGCCAGGCCGTCGCGGGCCGCCTGGTGCATGCCCTGAAGGTCGAGAGCCCGGAGGATCAGGAACGTTTCGTGGGCGAGGGCGTCGTAGGGGAAGTCGCGATGGATGTAGCGCCCATGAGCGTCCTTCTTCAGCACGCGCAGCAGGTGCCAGGCGCCGCAGCGCCAGGCGTCGGTCAGGCGTGTGTCCGGCACGTCAATCTGCGCGGGCGGCTCGAAGTCGGGCTTGGGGTACGGTGGCCAGTTTCCCCCAGGGTGCAGGGCTTGCATGGCGCCTTCCCATGTTTGCTCGGCGTGTTCGCGCACGCGCTGGCGGATGGTCTGGGGGCCCCGCGCGGCCAGCTCCTTCTCGAATTCGCGCGCGCTCGCGGCCTTCGATGCGAAGACCGCGGCGGCAGCCTCCGTCTGAGGAACCTGTTCCGGGGAGTAGAAGTGCCACACGGCCGCGTGGCCGAGCGAGTCGGGGTGCGGATTGGCGGCTTGGACGCTGTCTACGAGGTCCTTCGTCAGATCCCACACTCGAGCCTTGCCGCCGGCCTCGGCGATAGCCAGCTCGACGACCGTGGTGTCGAACGAGTGGTCGCCCTTGGGGCCGATGACCAGCGAGACCAGGTCGCCCGGCTCGACAGAAAGGCCGGGGGCCTCCCCTGCGGCGACCGCCTGGGTGCCGCCGCGCTCGGTGGCCCCTGTGGCCAGGGTTCGCGCCCCGGCCCTCGCCTCGAGCGTGAGCCACCATTCGATCCCGTTGCCGCCCTTCGTATCGGCCCCCGCCACCTTGCCTTTCACGCTCACGCTGCCCTTGATCGGACTTCGCCACGCCACAGCGACCGGCCGCGTGGGGCCGGGGTGCATCGCCACGCAACGGGCGGGCAGGGTGAACGTGCCCGCCGTCACGGGCGTCTCCCCCGGGTTGCCGCCGAACCAGGGGGTGGCGTTGCTGCCCCAGCCTCGGATGGCCGGACTGCCCGCGATGGCATCCACCTTCTCTGTCAGCAGGCCGGCGGGCGCAGCGGCCCCCGTCGTCGGTGTGGCGGCAACTGCCTTGTGCCGGGCCGTGGCGCGTACGAAGAAGCCGTGCTCAGGCGCCAGAATAGGGCCCGACTCCAGGTCGGCGGGCAAGAACGAGAAGCCGCCCGCGCCGGCGCGCACGGTGACAATGGTGCGATTGGCATCCTCCAGCCGCGCGTGCTGCCGCCACACCGGGGTATTCAGCGTCGAGCCCAGGTAGAGCACAGAGACGGCGAAGCCGTGCCGCGGGCCGCCGGCCGGCAGCCCGCCGTCGGCAAGCGGCCGCGTTCTGCCCAGGATGCCGTTGTAGACCTCCACCGTCCCTTCGGATGGCGGCTTCTCTCGACCGGCCTGGAAGCCCCACTCGATCTCCAGGTCAACGAGCTTCCACGTCTGGGGCGTGAGGACACGAACCGCCGGGGTCGCGTAGCCCTCCGGCGGCGCTTCGGCGCCGTCGCGCAGCGCGACGACGAGGTTGTCCATCGCGCCGTCCTGCCGCGCGGCATCCACTGTGTAGACCCACGTTCGGCCGTCGGCGGATGCCTCAGGGTTCGCGACCGTGCGCATCTCGCCGCCGCGGCGCGACCACCAACTGGAGCTGTCGCCGTGCGGCAGCCAGCGCAGGGCGACAGCGCCGGGCGAGGGAATCCGCTTGGCGTCGGCCGGCCAGAGCAGTTCGACCCGGCTCACGGGGCGCGGCTCTTCCCACAACAGGCCGCACAGGACGCCCGCCTTCTTGTGCGGGAGGGCCGAGAAGAGAATCTCCGTCTCCGGCGGGTTCTCCGCGGGAGCGCGATCCTGGCGGTACAGGTACGCGCTCGGGGCAATATCCGCGGGCTGTCCCACCATCGGGGCCAGGTCGCTCGCTCCGCCGCGTGCCGTTTGTGCCATGGCGATCCCCCACAGGATGCACAGGAGCCGTGAGGCCACGGTCGTCTTCCTCGGAATGCTGGGCGCGGGTCAGGGCTTTCTGCCAGCGGGCCTGCTGGCGGCGAACGCCTCAAGTGCCGCCTTCTTGAAGGCGTCCTGGGCTTTCGCACCCTCGCCGGGGAAAGCGGCGTGTTGCACGAGCCACACGAAGACCTGGCCGCGCGCCGTGTCGGCCCATGAGTTGGTCGAGAACGCCCCGCCGTGGCCGAAGAAGTGGTCGCCGACGGCGATGCCGAACCCGTAGCTCTCCTGAAGCCCGGGCGGCGTCTGGCGGCTGGTCATCTGTCTCACGGCGGCCTCCGAGAGAACGCGCCGCCCGTCGAGCTGGCCGCCGTTGAGGAGCATCTGGTAGAAACGCGCCAGGTCGTGCGCAGTCGCGAACAGGCCGCCGGCTGGCATCGGGAAACGCTCGACGCGGTCGGTGAGCGGGTAGTGGAGTTGCCCGATGGTCGTCTCCTCCAGGCCCTGGTTGTTGGGGCCCGGCTTGTAGGGTCTGGCGATGCGCGCCGCCTGCTCGGCGGTGGGCCAGAAGGTGGCATCGGCCATGCCCAGCGGCTTGAAGAGGCGCTCGTCGAGGAATCGCTCGTAGGGCACTCCCGCCACGACCTCGAGGAGGCGGGCCGCCGTGTTGATGCCGGCGTTGCTGTACTGGTACCTGGTGCCGGGCTCGAACTCCAGCGGCGTCATCGCGTAGCTGCGCGCGCGGGCCCGCAGGGGGAACAGATCGAGCGTGGGCTCCTCCAGGGCGGACTTGAAGGGCAGGCCGCTGGTGTGGGTGAGCAGGTTCCTCACCGTGATGGGGTGCTTCGGCCTCTTGAGGAGAACGTGGTCGTCGTCCCTCTCGGCGATGAGCATCTGCCCTCGGAACTCGGGAAGGTACTTCTCGACGGCATCGTCCACGTTCACCTTCCCCTCGTCCACCAGGATCATCAGCGCGGCGCCCGTGATCGGCTTGGTCTGCGAGGCGACCCAGAACAGGGAGTCCGTTCGCATCGGCTTCTTTGCCGCGATATCCGCCCAACCCACCGCCTCGACGGCGACAACCTTGCGCCCGTCGGCGACGAGCATCACGGCGCCCGCGAGCTCCTGGCGGTCCACGAACGGCTGGACCTGCCCGGCAAGCCCCGTGGGCGTGCCGGCAGACCCGGCCTCTCCCCAGGCCGGACTCGTCAGGCCCAAGACCAGAACGAACCCGAGGATCGCCAAGAACACCAGGACATGCATCGCCACGTGGTCACTCCAACACCCGGGCAGGAGAAGAACAGGAGCTCTGGACGCCTCGGACGGAGGCGTCGCTGCATTCGAGAGCCCTTTGCACAGGCGGCGGCATGATAGGCGCCCGCGACTCGCGTGTCAAGGCCACCCCGTGGGGCCTTGCGGCGCGGACGGGGCCATCGGCACGTGGTTCCGCCCACCTGCGGCCCGGTTCTCCCGGACCGTCGCCTGCCTGGAAGCGAGGCCCTCAGGAGAAGGAGCCGAACTCGCGGCAGGCGGCGAAGAGTGCGTCTATATTGGCGAGGGGCACTTCAGGCTCGAGAACGTGGGTGGGGCTGATGATGAGGCCGCCGCGGCGGCCGTACTTGCGAATGACCTCGCGCACCCGCGCCCGCACCTGCTCGGGCGTGCCCCAGGGCATGGTGCTTTGGGTGCCGATGGTGCCGTCGAAGGTGAGGCGGTCGCCGAAGCGCTTGTGGAGGGCATCCACGTCGAGGCACTCGGGCTGGAGCGGGTTGAGGATGTCGAGCCCGGCCTCGACCAGCTCGGGCACGATGGCCGCGATGTTGCCGTCGCTGTGGTACCAGATTCTCGTGGTCGGGCGGATCTCCTTGATGGTGCGCCAGACCTCGGCCCAGCGGGAGTGGATGAGGCGGCGCCAGGTGTCGGGTGCGAAGATGAGGGCCTTCTGGCTCGCCACGTCGTCGCCGGTCGTGATCAGGTCGGCGCCTGCGCGGGCGAACGCAATGGCGCGGAGCATGTTCTGCTGGTAGAGGCGTTGAAGGAGGCACTCGGCCCAGGCGGGGCGCTCGATGGTGTCGAGGAGGAACTGCTCGTAGCCGCGGATCTGCCACGCGGTCTCGTACATGTGGCCGACCCAGCCGACGGCCACCTTGCCTGCTGCGTGGGCGGCGGCCACCGCGGCGGCCAGATGATCGGTGCCCCACCCGCTCACGTCCTCAAGGGGATAGTCTTCGATGTCCTTGAGGCTCTTGGCGTGGCGGAGGGGGGAGATGTAGCCCCAGAAGTGGTAGAAGCCGGAGGGCACCATGGCCACGCCGTGGCCGTCGAAGGTCGTGCCCGCGGGCAGGGTCTCGCCGTGCCAGTAGCGCGAGAAGTCGAGCGGGGGCAGCCCTTCGGGCCGCTTGAGGCTCAGGCCGGCCGAGCGGTAGAAGCCGTAGTGGCCGGCGATGTCGTTGGTGCCGATGTGCTCGACGAGGCGCTTGCGCAGATCGTCCGTGAAGCCGGCGTGGTAGAGGATGCGGCTTGGCCGCCGGTGCTCGGTCGTCGCCAGGAAGTCGGCCCAGTCACTTGACATCTTAGGTCCTCAGTGGTTCTCGATCGCCGCGTTCTAGCTGTCTGCGGGGCTTGGACTGCTATGATCATACGTTTCCGACCAGAGGGTGCAAGAGGGGGTGAAGCCGACACATCCCCGGTTTCGATCTTCGAGCTATCCTGAGCCCCAACGGGGCGGGATGAGATAGCCCAGGGCGAAGCCCTGGGAATCCGTGGCCTCCAAGGTAGCCTGTAAGGGCGAGATAAGGGGCACGCGCAAGGCTCTCTCGCCCCTTCAGGGCTGGCCCCGGAGCGGTTCAGCTCCCAGGGCTTCGCCCTGGGCTATCCCATCCCGCCCTTGCAGGGCTACAGACCGCCAATCGCGGAAGCCGTGGGCGTGTCAGGGGGTGAAGAGACCGACGGCGCCTGGGATGCCTTCTGGAAACGCTGCCCACTCACTTCGTTGTCGCAGGAGATTCCACGCACTCCAGAGGAATTGCATAGTTGAACAAGTATGCAATCCTCTAGCCTGCGTCTGCCCCCTTTGCGCCGCTGGGACTCAACCAAGCTATCATCACCTCATGCTGAGCCTCTCGAGACACCTTTCTTGGCGATGAGTTCCCGCAACACGGCACTCTCCATCACGTTGGCGCCTTCGAACGGCTCCTTAGCTTCGCTCCCCGCGCGCCGCAGACGCGGCGCAGACGGGCCGCTCCGCTCTGGAAAGCAAGGAGACTCTCGGAAGCGGGGCCGGCGGGTAGGAGAGGCCGCTTGGCGGCGCCCAAGACCTGCCGCGGTGTGGGAGAATGCTTGCATACTTGAACAACTATGAAAGTCTCTCCCGCCACTAGGTATCGCCCCCCAGTCTCCTCGTGCGCTGAACCGCTCGGGCGCGGGCGAGGCGGCTGCGAGATGAACTCTGGCCTTCGCCAGCGGCACAGACTCCGTCTGGAACCGATCCGCGAGCCCTCTCCCGAACGTGCCAACACGTTCGGGAGGGCAAGACCCCCAGCACGGGAACCTCCCGCGGGTTGCGAACCCGCGGGAGGTTGGCAAGACCCCCAGCGCTCGCTTTTCCTGTTACCCTCCCGAAGGGATTGGAACCTTCGGGAGGGAGGCCCCTGGAGCACACAGAGGCCGGAAGGAGGCATGGCAACGACTCGGCGCAACCCTTTGTGGGCGGTCTAAGAATCGCACCAGAGAGGATGCCACATTCAAGAAAGGCCATGAATTGCCATACGGCGGGGCTGGGTTGGGGGGCAGTTTTCGGAAGCCGCGCGCAAGTGACTTACTCTCAGCAACTTCAGACATCGCAACCGCCCCGGCGCGGGCCCTCCCCACTTGCGGCCCTGGCCCTTTGGAGCTATCCTGTGCCCTCACGCAGCAAGGAGTTGGTCTGCCCATGCCCAGCTACCAGGATCTCGCGACCCTCGCGCGCGACCCGCAACCGCGCGTCCTGCCCGCCGTCTGGGACTTCTTTCCCTGCCACGCGGGCGCCGTGGGCGGTGTGCCCGACTTCCTGCGCTACTACTTCGATGCCGACGAGAAGCTGCGGCTCCAGCTCCGCCTCAAGGAGCTGCTGCCCGAGGCGCTGATTCTGCCAGGCGTGTTCGCCGACTTCGGCGTCATCGTGGAGGTCTCCGCCTTCGGCGGGCGCATCCAGTGGTTCGAACAGGGCGCGCCATTCCTGAGCGAGGTGATTCGCGACGCCCGGGAGATTGACACGCTGAGGCCCCCGCGGCCCGGCCTCGACGGCCTGATGCCGCTCGTGCTCGCGCAGCGCGAGGCCATGCGCCGCAAGCTCAAGGCCCAGGGCGTCGAGATGGAACGCTGGGCGATGACGATGGGCCCGGCCGAGGTGGCCGGCCTGCTGATGGGCTACGAGCGTTTCTACCTGACGATGTACGATGACCCGCGCCGCCTCCACGCCCTGCTGCGCCTCGTCACCGACTTCCTCATCGCCTGGCTGCGGAAGCAGCACGAGGCCTTCGGCGGCATCGAGGCGCTGTGCGTGGCCGACCACGTGCCCAACCAGGTGCCGCCCGACGCGCTCCGCGAGTTCATCCTGCCCTGCGAGCAGGCCCTCTTCGCCGAGTTCCCGCGCGCCGTGCGTATCTACCACAACGAGGGCCGCCACGCCGATGCGCACATCGGCATGGTGCTGGACTTCGGCGCCGACGTGTGGCACTTCGGCAGCGATGTGCACGCCCTGCCCGACCTGCTGGCCAAGGTGGGCGACCGAATGGTGCTCTTCGGCGGCCTGAACCCCCACGGAGCGCTCCGCAAGGGAACGCCCGATGCCGTGCGCGCCGAGACTCGCGCCGCGCTCGCCGCCGCGTCGGGGCGCCGCCTGCTGCTGTCGTCGGGCACAGGCACCACGCCCGACACCCCGCTCGAGAACCTGAGGGCGATGGCGGAGGCGGCCTCGCCGCGCCCCTCGCGCGGAGCGCCGCGGCTCAGGCCTTCTGGGCGATCTTCTCGTAGGGCCACGCCGCCACGCCGCCCTCCATCACCGCGACCTTCGTGAAGCCGGCCGCGCGCAGCATCCGCTCGGCCGAGTAGGCCCGCAGCGACACGGCGCAGAAGGCCACGATCTCCCGGCCGCGGGGCAACTCGCCCAGCTTGTCGCGCAGGGCCCCAAGCGGAATGTGCATGGCGCCCGGAAGGCGCACCTTGTCGAACTCCGGCGGCGTGCGCACGTCCAGGAACAGGAAGTCTTCGCCCGCGTCGAGTTTCGCTTTCACGGCCATCGGCGACAGGCCGTGCATCAGCCCGTCGAGCTTGTTCCGCAGGGCGTTTGCGGCGGCGATGATATTGTCGAGCGGGGCCGAGTAGGGCGGCGCGTAACAGAGGTCCAGGTTCGCCACCTGGTCCACGGTCATTCCGGCGACGAGGGCCGTGGCCGCCACGTCAATGCGTTTGGCGGCTTCGCCGGCGCCCACGGCCTGGGCGCCGAGGAGCTTGCGGGTGCGCCGGTCGGCGATGAGCTTGAGCACGACGAGCTTCGCTCCCGGGTAGTGGTGCACCCGGTCGGGGGCGGGCACGAGGCAGGTCTCGGCGTCGAAGCCGAGCTCGCGGGCCTGCCGCTCGCCGAGGCCGGTGCGCGCGGCGGTGAAGTCGAACGCCTTGCAGACGGCCGAGCCGACGATGCCGGGAAACTGGTCGGGCCGCCCCGCGATGGCGTTGGCCGCCACGCGGCCCTTCTTGTTCGCGCTCGCGCCGTTCGAGAGGAACATGGGCCGGCCCGAGATCAGGTGGCGGTCCTCCGTGCAGTCGCCGACGGCGTAGATGCTGGGGTCGGCCGTCCGCATCGCGGCGTCCACGACGATGCCGCCGGTGGGGCCGGTCTGGAGGCCGGCCTCGCGTGCGAGGTCGCTGTTCGGCCGCACGCCCACGGCCGCAATCACGGCGTCGGCGAGGATTCGCTCGTCGCCGACGACCACCGCCTCGGCCCGCTCGCGCCCCTCGATGGCCTTCGCCGTGGCGCCGGTGAGCACGCGCACGCCCTTGGCCGCCAGGTGCTGCTCGACCAGGCGCGCCAGCTCCCAGTCGAGCATGGGCAGAATCTGCGGCAGCATCTCGATGATGGTGGCGCGGCAGCCGCACTGCGCCGCGGCCTCGGCCGCCTCGACCCCGATCAGCCCGCCGCCGATGATCACCGCGTGGCGATGCGGAGCGGGGTGCTCGAAGTAGTGCGGTTCGCCCTCGCGGGCCTCGCCTCGGCCGCCGGCCAGGGCCGTCTTGATCCCCTCGGCGTCCTCGATGCGGTGCAGTGTGAACACGTTCGGCAGCTCCACGCCCGGCAGCTTCGGCAGCAGCGGCTTCGCGCCCGTGGCCAGCACCAGCACATCGTAGTCCAGCCAGCGCGTGCCCTCGGCGTCGCGAATCTCCACGCGCTTCGCCGCGCGGTCCACCCGCGTGGCCTCGGTGTGGGTGAGGACGCGCACGTTGAGGAGCTTGTGGAAGTAGGCCGGGTCGCGGGCTGCGCCGGCCGGCGTGGCGGTGAGTTCCTTCTGCTCTCGTACCACGCCGCCGACGTAGTAGGGCAGGCTGCATCCCGCGTAGGAGATGAAATGGCCCTTCTCGACGATCGTGATGTCCGCCTCGGGGTCGAGCCTTCGCAGGCGTGCAGCGGTCTTCGGCCCCGCCGCCACGCCGCCGATGATGACGACCTTGCGCTTCATCCCGGCACCTCCTGAGAGCGCTCATGCCCATGCCCCGCGTGGGGGCCGCGTCGCCTGCCTCCCTTATACTGCAACCGCCGCCGCGCATCAAGCCGCCGGCGTCCCTTGTCAAGCCACTCATGGCTCTTGCCCTGGGGGCTCTCGCCGAGCCATTCGTCTCCTTACCCTGCGACACAGGGTCATTCCTCTCTTGCAGGGCCTCTCGGGGAGAGAGAAGGCCCTTCGGGGTTTGGCGATCCTGCCTCGACTGGCCTGGGGCAGGGCGTGGGCGCGCCTGCTCCTGGCGGACCTGGCGGTTCCTGGGGAGGGCTGTGCCGAGTGGCTGGCGGGCGCAGCCTGCCCATGCTGTATCAACCCTGTGAGGGGGGGAAGTGATACAGCATGGGTAGATGGGCGAGAATGGGCGATTCTCGCGGCTCCGGCCATACTCGCTCATCTGCGGGATGAGCAGGTATGGGGGCAGGAGCGGCCGGAGTGCGTAAGGCGTTGCGGCATATAGGGTTATGGCGAGGCATCCACGGCGCCGCAGCCCCCATCCCACGCTCCCCAACGGCCGCCACGTCAGGATCGCCAGACCCTGATGGGCTAGAGAGACGCCGTGCCGGCGGCAGCCGGCTCACCAAGTCCAGAAACACCTCAGCAGGTGCGAGAGCGTATCTTCTCCATTTCCCATGGTTTGCTCCCGATGACCGCACCGAATTCGAAGGGGGCGGGTCTTTCCGCAGGGCCTGGGGCTCCGGCGCCCGCTTCGGCAGGATTCCAGATGGCTTGATTCGAGTGCTTGACAGCGCTCCGGGGCCGGGATAAACTCACGAGAACTTGTGCCCCGAGGGAACCCCGCCCCGCGAGTGGGACGAGCGTATGCCTGAAGCCGAGGAATGCACCGTGCGAGCGGCGAGCGCCGCGGCCGAAGGCGCACGGCTCCCGAGCCGGCTGCGCTCGCGCCTGACGATCGCCCTGCCGCTGGCGGCGGGCTTCGTGGTGCTGCTGAGCAGCTTTGTGCTCCTCTGGGTCTGCTACCCCCTGCTCTTCGAGAGCGCGCGCCCCACCACGGTGCGCGGCCTGGAGCGGCGCGTGACCTGGGTGTTCACCGTGGGCGGTGCCTTTGCGCTGCTGGGGCTCGCGGTGGCGATCGTGTTGGCCGAATGGCTCGCCCGGCCCCTGCGCAGCCTGGTGTCGCGAATGGAGTCGGTGCGCCGCGTGGCAGGGGCGCTGACTCCCGAGACGCAGGCCCCACCAGGCCACGATCTGCTCCGGAGCACGCTGAAGGACGTGGTGAGCTCGATGGCGACGCTGGTGCGCGACAGCTACACCCTGCGCAGCCTCGAGGGCGCAGTGATGACGCTGGACCAGGAGGGCGTGGTGACGAGCTTCAGCCCCGTGGCCGAGCGGGTGCTGGGCTGCCCGGCGGCCGACGCCATCGGGCGCCGGCTCGGCCAGGTGCTGCCCCAGGAGCCCACGAACGCGGCGTTCATCGGCTCGGTGAGCGGGGCCCTGGCGGGCGCCGCCAGCGTCTCGTCGGCGGAGGCGACGGTGCGCACGCGCGACGGCCGCCTCGCGCGCCTGGGCTACACCCTGTCGCCCCTGCGCAATGAGGCCGGCGCGCTGCTCGGCACCGTGGTGACCTTCAAGGACCTGGCCGAGCGCAAGATGGCCGAGCAGGTGATGCGTCAGGCCGAGAACCTGGCCCTGCTGGGAACGATGGCCTTCCGCCTCGCCCACGAGATCGGCAATCCGCTCGCCGCCATGTCGGGCCTCGTCGAGCTCATCCGCGACCAGTCGCCGCCCGACTCGCCCCACCGCGAGCACTGCCGCATGATGCTCGAGTCGATCGAGCGCCTCAAGCGCATCTGCAAGGAACTGCTCACGATCGGCCAACCCGAGCCCCGCAAGGTGGAGCCTGTGGACGTGAACGGCCTGGTGCGCCGCACGGTGGAACTGTGCCGGCACGACCCCGAGACGAAAGGGGTCGAGGTGCGAGCCGACTACGCCCCCGGCTTGCCCCTCGTGCAGGGGGACCGCGAGCGGCTGGCCGAAGTGGTGCTGAACATCCTGCGCAACGCCTACCAGGCGACCCGCTCCGGCGGCGACATCGCCGTGGCCACCTCGGCCGCCGGCGCCCGGGTGTCGGTGGCCATTTCGAACGCCGGCACGCCCATTCCGCCCGAGGTGCAGGAGAAGCTCTTCACCCCGTTCTTCACCACGCGCAGCCGGGGCACGGGGCTGGGCCTGGCCCTGTCGCAACAGGTGGTCAAGGCGCACGGCGGGCAGATCCGGGTGGACAGCGGCCCCGGACGGCGGACGACGTTCACCATCGAGCTCCCGGCCGCCGGCCCGGCGCCGGAAGCCGTAGAACCCTAGCGGCCCGCTCCCGTGCGGGAGCGCGTCTCGAAACCCGGCGGGGGCCTTAGCGAGTGTGAGCCGATGCCTGGAAAGATCCTGGTCGTAGACGACGATCCGCACGTCCAGTACACCCTGCGCGAGGCGCTCAAGGCGCGCGGCCTCGAGTGCGCCGTGGCCGACAAGGCCGAGGCGGCCATCGAGCGGCTCCAGGCCGAAGCCTTCGACGCCGTGCTCCTCGACATCATGCTCGAGGGCCTGAGCGGCATGGAGGCGCTGCCGCGCATCCTGCGGAACGACCCGCAGATGCCGGTCATCATGATGACGGCCTACGGCACGCGCGAGATGGCCGTCAAGGCCATCGAGGCCGGCGCCTACGACTTCTTCGAGAAGCCGTTCCAGATCGACGAACTGGCCATCGTGGTGCGCCGCGCGCTCGAGCGGCGCCGGCTCTTCGGCGAGGTGGCCGCGCTCACCCGCCGCCTCGGCACCGAGCTGCGCGTCGAGAACCTCGTGGCCGAGAGCCGCGCCATGCAGGCCGTGCTGCGCGACCTCAAAGACATCTTCGATAACGACGCCACCGTGCTGCTGCTGGGCGAGACCGGCACCGGCAAGACCCTGATCGCCCAGATCATCCACGAGAACAGCCTGCGCCGCTCCGGGCCGTTCGAAACGGTGCTGTGCGCCAATCTGCCCGAGACGCTGCTCGAGAGCGAGCTGTTCGGCCACGAGCAGGGCGCCTTCACCGGCCCGGTCAAGCGCAAGCCCGGCTGGTTCGAGCTGGCCAACGGCGGCACGATCTTCCTCGACGAGATCGGCGAGCTGCCCCTCTCCACCCAGGCCAAGCTGCTCCGCGTGCTCGAGCGCCACGAGTGCGTGAGCCTGGGCGGCACCGAGACCCTCAAGCTCGATGTGCGCGTCATTGCCGCCACCAACCGGAACCTCGAGAAGGCCGTCGAGGAGGGCGCCTTCCGCCAGGACCTCTTCTACCGCCTGAACGTTTTCCCCATCGTGATCCCCCCCCTGCGCGAGCGGCGGGAGGACATTCGGCCCCTCGCCGAGCACTTCGTGCGCCAGCACGCGCGCGAGAACCGCAAGAGCGTCCGCGGCTTCACCAGCGGCGCCATGGAGGCCCTCCTGAGCTACGACTGGCCGGGCAACATCCGCGAACTGGAGAACATTGTCCGACGGGCCGTGCTCCGGGCCCGCAGCGACACGCTGGACGTCGAGTGCCTGCCGCCCGACATCGCGAGCTTCACGCCCCGCCTGCCGGGCAAGCCCGACATCCCGCCCGGGCGCTCGCTCGACGAGGTGCTCGACGCGATCGAGCGCCAGCTGCTTCTCGACGCGCTGCGCCGCACGGGGGGCGTGCAGAGCCGGGCCGCGGCGTTGCTGCGCATCACCTCGGCCAGCCTGTGGCACCGCGTGCGCAAGCTCGGCATCAACCCCGACGACTTCAAGGCGGGGCTCGAGCCTGCCGGGGGCCCGCCCCCAAACAATTCCACGCCCCGGCCTTGACATTGCCCGAGCCGCCCGGTAGTATAGGCGTCGGTCGCAAGTTCCCCGCGCGCGGCCGATCCCCGTCATAACGAGGGTGCCCCTGTTAGGAGCGTCGCTTCATGTGGTCCACCCTGCGCGCCGTGCTCATCGGGTCCCTGTGCCTGGCCATGACCTCGTGCGGCTGGCTCGGCTGCCGCAAGAAGGCCAAGGACTATGCCAAGCCGCTTCCGCCTGGCGAAAACGCCCTCGTGAAGATTGACCCCAAGGACTACCCGGACTTCGGCGTGGGGTTCAAGGACCGCGCCGGCCTCATCGAGGCCATTGACCACAGCCTCGAGTACTACAAGAAGCCGTCGTCGAAAGAGTTCTTCCCCTACAAGGTGCCCAACGACCAGGGGATCAGCCACGACCGCTGCATCGCCACGCTCGAGGCCTTCAAGAAACTGCTCGGCGAGGCCAAGGACGCGGTGGACCTCCAACGCCTCATCACCGAGCGCTACGACGTCTACATGTCCCGCGGCTGCGACGAGCTGGGCACGGTGCTCTTCACGGGCTACTGCACGCCGATCTTCAAGGGCAGTCTGGTGCGCACGCCCGACTATAACTATCCTCTATATAAGCGGCCCGACGACCTGGTGACGAAGCCTGACGGCACGCCCGTGGGCCGCCGCACCGAGAGCGGCGAGATCGTGCCCTACTACACCCGCCGCGAGATCGAGACCCAGCAGATCCTGGCCGGCAAGGGCCTCGAACTCGTGTGGCTCAAGAGCCCCCTCGAGGTCCACATCTGCCACGTGCAGGGCTCGGCCAAGATCGAGCTGCCCGACGGCACCACCATGAACATCGGCTACGCGGGCAAGACCGACCGCCCCTACGGCAGCGTGGGCCTGGCCATGGTGGCCGACAAGAAGATCGCGCCCGAGGAGCTCTCGCTGGCTAAGATGATCGAGTACTTCGACAAACGCCCCCATGAGATGAAGACCTACGTCTATAAGAACGACTCCTACGTCTTCTTCCAGAAGCAGGAGGGCGAGGCGCGCGGCTCGCTCAACGCGCCGGTGACGCCATACCGCAGCATTGCCACCGACAAGGCGGTGTTCCCCCGCGGCCTGCTCTCGTACGTGGTCACCAAGGCCCCCAGGATGGCCTCGTCGGGCCAGGTCACGCTCGAGCCGTTCTATGCCTTCACGCTCGACCAGGACACGGGCGGCGCCATCCGCTCGGCGGGGCGCTGCGACATCTACATGGGCGTGGGTCCCGACGCGATGAACCTGGCCGGCCGCACCCGGGCCGAGGGCAAGCTGTACTATCTGGCTGTGAAGTAGCATGGGCGACGGCACGCCATCCCGCCGCGCCATCGTCGCTGGCGACTTCCTCATGGTCTGCGGCGGCGTGGGGCTGGTGACCGGGCTAGTGCCGTTCGCCGTAAGCCTCTTGCGCCTGGCAGGGTGCGATCTGGGCCTCGGGCCGCGCGACTGGGCGGCGCACGGCGTCGAGGCGATGGGCTTGGACGTGCCGTGGGCGGCCCTCTCGTCGGCCTGTGGGGCCTTTCTCGGCGGGCTGCTCGTCGCGGCCGGCCTGGGTTGGCGACGCGGCCGGCCCTGGGCGCCGCTCGTCACGCTCACCTACGCTCTTCTGGGCATCACCGTCACAGGCGTGGACCTGGCCATCTTCCTCCTGGCGGCGCGGCCGGGCGTGATGCGCACCTCCATGCTCATCGCGGACAGCCTGGCGTTCGTTCTCGCCTGCGGGGTGCTGGTCGTCCTGGCATTCTGGTGGCGTCGCCGGCCTCCTTGAGCCATTGACCCGTGCACACGGGAGGATGCTGCTGGTGGAGCGATTGTCGCGCTTTCGCGCGAAAGCGCGACAATCGCGGTCAGCCACGCAACCCCCCTGCCGCCGCGGTTTCTATGGCCTCTCTTCGGGTCGGGTCATGGGGCGGAATTGGAGGGGGGCCTGGTCGGCTGCGCGAGCCGCCTCGACGGCTTCCTCGTAGAGCCTCTGCTGCGCGCGCACGGGCTTGCCGCGCCGGCGCACCGGCGCCCAGGAGCCATCCGGCTGAAGGCGCCGGGCCTTCACGTTGTCGGCGAAGTAGGTCTCCAGCGCCCCCACAAGCCGCGCACGCAAGGGCGCGGCAGTGATGGGGAAGACCGTTTCCAGCCGTTTATCCAGGTTCCGCCCCATCCAGTCGGCACTCGACAGGTACACCTCGTCGTGCCCGCCGTTGCGGAAGTAGAAGAGGCGGGCGTGCTCGAGGTAGCGGTCCACGATGGAGACGACCTCGATGTTCTCGGAGACGCCGGGCACGCCGGGCCGCAGGCAGCAGATGCCGCGCACGTTGAGCAGCACGCGCACGCCGGCGCGGCTGGCGCGGTAGAGGGCCTGGATCAGGGCCTTGTCCTCCAGCGAGTTCATCTTGGCCATGATCAGGCCTGGTTGATCAGGGGTCGAGGCGGCGGCCTCGCGCTCGATGAGCTCGATGAAGCGCGCGCGGCTCTCGGTGGGGCTGATGGCGAACTTGTGCCAGCCGACGGCCTGCGAGTAGCCGGTGAGCAGGTTGAAGAAGGCCGTGGCGTCGGCCGCGAAGTCGCGGTCAGCCGTCAAGAGGCCCACGTCGGAGTAGAGGCGCGCCGTGCGGTCGTTGTAGTTTCCCGTGCCAGCGTGCACGTAGCGGCGGATGCCGTGCTCCTCGCGGCGGATGATGAGCAGCAGCTTGGCGTGGGTCTTCAGCCCGGCGACGCCGTAGAGGACGTGGCAGCCGGCGTCCTCGAGGCGGCGCGCCCAGTTGACGTTGCGCGCCTCGTCGAAGCGGGCCTTGAGCTCGACCAGCGCGGTCACCTGCTTGCCCTGTTCGGCGGCGCGGGCCAGGGCGGCGACGATGGGCGAGTCGGCGCTCACGCGGTAGAGCGTTTGCCGGATGGCGATCACCTTCGGGTCGTCGGCCGCCAGCTCGAGCAGGCGCACGACGGGTTGGAACGACTCGTAGGGGTGGAAGAGCAGCACGTCGCGGTCGGCGATGGCCTGCCAGAGGTCGTCGGCGCCCAGCAGATCGCGCGGCGTCTGCGGCGGCCAGTCGGGCTCGCGCAGGGCGTCGAACCCGGGGCGGTTGACGATCTCGAAGAGGGCCGCCGCGTCGAGCAGCCCGTCCACCTCGTAGACGTCGTCGTCGCCCACCTCGCACCACTGCTTGAGCCAGTCGCGCAGGCGCGGGTCGGCGTGAGCCGAGAGGCTCAGCCGCACGACGCCCTGGCGGCGGCGCGAGCGGACGGCCTCCTCGATGAGCTGGAGCAGGTCGGCGGCATCGTCGTCGGTTACGGGCACATCGGCGTCGCGCGTGAGGCGGAAGACCGTGGCCGCCTTCACCTCGAGGCCCGAGAAGAGTTGGCCGATGAACTCGACCATCACGTCCTCGAGCACGGCCTGGTTGAGGCCCTCGGCGGCGGGGACGGGGATGAAGCGTGGCAGCGATGCGGGAATGGGCACGACGGCCAGTTTCCACGCGCCGTCGGCGCTGTCGGCGGGCGCGAGGCCGAGCAGCAGGTTGAGGCCGAGGCCGGGCAGAATGGGAAAAGGCTGGAGTTCCTCCACGGCCAGCGGCGTGAGCACGGGCAGCACGGCCGAGGCGAAGTAGGAGCGCAGGTAGCTGCGCTGCTCGGCGGTCCACTCGGTGGGGGCCAGCACGCGCAGGCCGCGGGCGGCGAGCTGGGCAAGGGCCTCGCGGATGCCGGCCGCCTGCTCGGCCACCATCGCGTGGGCGCGGCGGCTGATCCGCTCGAGCTGCTCGGCGGGGGTGAGGCCGCTCGGGTCGCGCGCCGTCCGCCCCGCGGCCACCTGCTGTTTGAGGCCGGCCACGCGTACCATGAAAAACTCGTCGAGGTTCGAGCTGACGATGGCCAGGAACTTCAGGCGCTCGAGCAGCGGCACGTCGGGCGACAGCCCTTCGCGCAGCACGCGGTCGTTGAACTCCAGCCAGCTCAACTCGCGGTTGAAGAACAGCTCCGGGGCATCGAGATCGGGCTCTTTGGCCACGGCTCACTCCATGGGGCTGGCCCGTCGGGCGTCGGGCGCGGGGGCGGCGTCCTCCTCGAGGCGCAGGCGCAGGCCGTACGTGTCCTCGAACAGGTCGCCCTTCTCCTCGAGGGCGCGGCGCTCGACCGTGAGGTCGGCCACGCCGCGCACGTAGAGCACCAGCTCGCCGGGCGCGCGTTCGATATGGAAGTCGCGCACCTGGCGGGCATGGCCGCGGTCCAACGCGTCGGCCACCCGCAGCAGGGCGGCCAGCTTGTTCACGGCGATGCGGTCCTCGCGCGGCAGCGCCAGGTACTCCAGGTGGCTGGGCTTGGGCGCGGCCCGGCGATGGTAGCGCGCCACGTGGGCGGCCACGAGCACCTCCTCGCGACGCAGGCCGAAGACCTCGGAGTTGGCGATCAGGTAGTAGCTGTGCTTGTGGTGCGAGCGGTTGCTCACGAAGCCGCCGATCTCGTGCAGCGTGGCCGCCACGCGCAGCAGCAGGCGGTGGCGCGGCGAGAGGCCGTGCTCGCCCTGAAGCTCGTCGAAGAGCCGCACGGCCAGAGCCGCCACGTGCTCGGCGTGCGGCGCGTCGTAGCGGTACTTCTCGCCGATGGTGCGGGCCGACTGCACCACGCTTTCGGCCAGCTCGGGGTCGTCGGCGCCCCGGACGCGGCGGGCCAGGTCCAGCAGCAGGCCGTCGCGCATGGACACGCCGCACACGAGCATGCGCTCGACCGGCGTGGCGTGCAGCAGCGCGTGGTAGATGAGAAAAGCGGGCACAAGCCGCTCGGTGCTCTGGAGCGGCAGGCCGTGCTTCTTCGACAGGCGCTCGGGCGACAGCCGCGCGCAGTCGGCCACCAGGCGGTCGAAGGGCTTGGCCTCGACCGCCCACACGCGGCCCGCGGGCGCGGCCGCCTGGCCGATGTGTTGCGCGGCGAAGCGCGCCTCCTCGCCCACGGCCACGAAGGTGTTCACCTGGCCCAGCGGCAGCGCCCGCTTGATCGCCTCGACGACGTTCGACACCTGCTGCCGCAGCAGCGCCACAGCGCGGGCCTGCGGCTCCTGCGTGGTGGCCAGGTGCTCCTGGAGCCGGATCGAGCCGAGGGCGTAGCTGGCCGACGCCGTGATGGCGCCGCGGTCGAGCACCGTGAGCAGCGTGCTGCCGCCGCCCACCTCGGCGATGAGGGCGTGCGCCTGGCCGAGGTCCAGAGCGCCCTGCACCGCCTGCCGCACCGCCGACACGGTCAGACGGCTCTCCTCGGCGGGGTCGAGCACCTCGAGGTCCAGGTCCACCGCCATCGCCACGCGGTCCACGAACGCGTCGGCGTTGGACGCCTCGCGCACGGCGCTGGTGGCCACGGCGCGCACGGCTTCGGCCTGGTAGGTGTCGAGCAGCTTCTTGCAGTCGCGCAGCACGGCCAGCGCGGCGTTCATCGCGCGCTGGCTCAGGCGACCGTGGGTGAAGGTGTCGTGGCCCAGCCGCACGGCGCGCTGCGTGCGCTCGAGTTCCTCGATGGCGCCGTCGGGCCGCACCTGCGCGATCACCATGCGCACGGCGTTCGCGCCGATGTCAATCACGCCGACGACCCTGGCCGGGCCCCTCTCGACCCCTGCGGCCGGCCGCACGACATCCTCGGGAGCGCTCATCGCGGCCCTCCGTTCCCACGTGGCACTCGCCCAGCATGGCGCGGAATTGTTAGAATCAGGTTATGTTTTCGCGCCAATCCGTCCGGAGCCTCAGCCGCCCGGTTCGACCACCACGTGCACGGTCGTTTTCCCGCCCTCGCCCACCACGCTCACGGTCGCCGTCCGGCGGTTCTTGCGGAACGTTGTGACTGCGCCACGCGGCATGGCCACGCTGCCGCCGTCGGCCCAGCCGCGGGTCTTCATCTTCTCGGCCAGGGCCGCCGCCACCGCCTCCACCTCGCCCGCCACCTCGACGTGCACCGTGGCCGCCCCCGCCTGGCGGCTCGAGGCCACCACGGCGCCGCCCTTGGGCAGCGGCACGTCTGTGGGAAACCCCTCGGGGGCCGGCGGGCCGTCGTCCGCTGGAGGCGTGGCCTCGACCAGGCCGCCCGGCGTCGCCGCCTTCCCCGACGGATTCGGCGCCTTCTCTCCCTTCGCCGACGCGTTCACCACGGCTCCCGACCGCTTTGCTGCGCTGTTCTTTTCGCCGCAGGCGCTGAGCGCGCACGCGCACAGGGCCGCCGCGACGGCCCACAGGGCATTCCGCATGTGGCTCTCCTCTCCTCCCGACCCTACCATTCTGCGGCATTTGGCGGCCGGCTGCAAGCCTGCCCCCCGTTCAGGGGTGCGAACCAGGAAAGTAGGTGACCGTGTGGGCCAGCCGCCCTCGGCTCTGTCTTCACTTGTAGATCGTGGGCGGCGTGTCCACACGCCGCGGACCGCGGGACGGGGACGTCCCGCCCACAAGCACAGCCGAGGGCGGCTGTGCCACACAAAGCTCGGTGCACGGCGGCCCATTATCCTGGGTCGCGCCCCCCGTTCACGCCTCAGGCGCTTCGGCCGCGGCGGCGAAGGCGGCGAGGGCCTCCTCGAGGAACTGCGGGCTGAGCGGCCCGAGGGGCGATGGCGTGTCGAGGATGCGGCGCGGAATGCGCAGCCCGCTCCACGAGAAGCCCTCGCGCCGCTTGAAGGCGTGTTTCGCCCTCAGGACGTCGGCCCCCAGGCGCGTGAGGTCGCCCTCCCCCCGCGCGATGCCCGCGCTGGCGAGGGCCTTCGCCACCACGGGCGCCGCGTAGATGTTGCGGGCGAAGAAGCAGACGACGAGGCTGGAGAGCACCTGCCGCCACCGTTCCTCCTTGAGCAGGCTCTGGGCCACCTGCGGCGGCGAGGGCAGGTCGCCCGCCTTCACGGCCTTCTGGTCGAGGCTGTAGCCGGCGCTGTCGAGGTGGCTGTGCCGCGCGCCCGTGAGGAAGCCCAGGTGCGCGCCCGGCCCCGTGTGGTAGCCGGGCATCTCGAGGCCGCCGAAAGCCAGCGCGAAGTCGGCCCCGCCGTACACGGCCGAGGCGTGCTCCACGCCGCGCGCCAGCGCCCGGAAGAAGTCGGTCGGCGGCTCGACGAGCCACTGCACGGCCTGGGCATAGGCCGCATAGTCGCCCCAGCGCAGGGCCAGGCCGCCGGCGTCGTCGGGCTTCACGAGGCCGCGCTCCATCGCCTCGGTGGCCCACGCCAGGGCCACCCCCGTGCTCATCGCGTCCAGGCCCACCACCTCGATGGCGTCCATCAGCCGCAGCAGCCCCGCGGGCTCGGCACCGCCGAGCAGGGACCCGAGCGCGTAGATCGGCTCGTAGTCGTAGCCGATCATCGAGGTCTTGTAGAAGTACGGCTCGTGCGCCGAAGGCTCGCGCAGCGCCGCCAGGTGGATGCAGCCGACGGGGCAATGGGCGCAGGCCAGCCGGCGGCCGAGAAACTCCTCCGCCAGATGCTCGCCCGAGATTCTCTCGGCCCCCTCGAAGCACGCCTGCTGGAGGTTGCGCGTGGGCAGGCCCTTCAGCAGGTTCAGCGGCACGACGTTTTCCGGCGTGCCTACATCATGGTATTTCTTCATCAGCGGCGAGGCCACGGCCGCCTCGTGGATCTCGCGGTACGTCTGCCGGTACGCCCTGGCGTCGGCCACGGGCAGCGAGCGGCGGCCCGAGACGACCAGGGCCTTGAGCCGCTTGGCCCCGAACACAGCGCCCAGGCCCATGCGCCCGAAGTGGCGGTACGTCTCGGTCGTCACGCACGCATAGGGCAGGCGCTCCTCGCCGGCCCGCCCGATCCGCAGAATCGAGCGGAACCCCGCCTCGGGCTCGCGTTGCCGGATCACACGGGCCACCGTGGCGCTGCTGCGCACGCCCCAGAGGCTCGAGGCGTCGCGGAAGAACACCCTGTCGCCGTGAACCGCCACGTAGACAGGCGACTCGCTCGCGCCGCGCAGCACCAGCGCCCCGTAGCCGGCCAGGCGCAGCGCCACGGCGCTGCGCCCGCCCGCGTGGCTCTCGCCCAGGTTGCCGGTGAGCGGCGACTTGAACATGGCGACCGTCTTCGACGCCAGCGGGAAGAGCCCCGTGAGCGGCCCCACGGCCAGCACGATCGGGTTGTGCGGCCCCAGCGGGTCGGCCCCCCGCGGGCACTCTTCGTCGAGCAGCCCGATCGCGGCCCCCGCCCCGCCGAGCGAGCGTTCGAAGAGTTCCGGGCGCTTCTCCACGCGCGCCTCGCGCCGCGAGAGGTCCACCACGAGCACCCTCGAGAGCGGGTCGTCAGGAAGCATGGGCGGCCTCCTTCGTCTTCTCAAGGGCCAACACCCCGTGAGGGCACCACTGGGCGCAGTAGCCGCAGTAGAGGCAGATCGCGGGCTTGTGCGTCTCATCGTCCCAGAACGCCGCGCCGAAGGGGCACGCGGCCACGCAGTTGCGGCAGCCCAGGCAGCGCTCGGCCACGAGCCTGACTCCCCCGCCATCGCGACGTTCCAGGGCGCTGGCGGGGCACACCTTCGCGCACTGGGGCTCGGGGCAGGCTCGGCACACGACCACCACGAAGCCGCGCTCGATCCCGCCGTCGGACCGCACGTGGATGCGGGCGTGCGCCAGGCCGCCCTCGCCCGCGCGGCGCACGCAGGCGAACATACACACCTCGCAGCCCACGCAGCGGTCGCCGTCTACCACGGCCAGTCGTGTTCTCACGGATGGCCTCCTGCGTGCGGCGCGGGCCCAGACTCTCCTGGGCGGGCGCCTCCACACGGCCACGAGCATACCGCCTGGGGCGATCCATTTCAAGGGCGAGGCGGGACGCGAAACGCGCGCGCGACGCTCTCGAGCGCGCGCACAGGGGAGGACAAGAGAGGAGGCGGCTGCGGCGCACCCTCGGGCAGGCCGCGCGACCCTGGAGCCGCGGAGCGCCAGGCACCGCGGCGGCACGCGGCGGACGCCGAAAGCACAACGCGTGGGGCGAGGATGTCCTGCCCACCTCAATGGGTAGCGAGAGGTGCGATGGCGGTTCGGGCGAGTGGCGCGCGGTGTTGCCGTGGCGGTCGTGGCGGAGAAAATTTGGCCTTGACTTCCCCGCCAGATGCGCTATAATACGCCATGCCCTGGAGGTGACTGTCGTCACGTTCGGGCATCGCTCTTTGACAAGATGGGTGGCGGTGTAGCGCCGAGTGAGCATCTGGTCCGCTGGCGTGAGAAAACGTAGCGGTCTGCGACGACTGCTGCCCGAGAGGGCAGGAATTGTCGCGGTCAAGTTACGAAGGGTGTGCGGTGGATGCCTTGGCGCCCAGAGGCGATGAAGGACGTGGCTAGCTGCGATAAGCCCCGGGGAGCTGCTGCTTGCTGTGATCCGGGGATTTCCGAATGGGGCAACCCAGCCGAGGCAATGCTCGGCTATCCGCATCTGAATCCATAGGGTGCGGAGGCGAACGCAGGGAACTGACACATCTCAGTACCTGCAGGAGAAGAAAGAAAACCTCGACTCCCTCAGTAGCGGCGAGCGAAAGGGGACGAGCCTAAACCGGCCGCGTGCCAAGCCCTGTGCGTTGCGCGGCCGGGGTTGCGGGGGTCGTCTTCGCAGGGGAACAGGACCCTGCGGCAGAGTTACAAAAGCTCCTCCTAGTCGAAGCACCTGGAAAGGTGCCCCACAGAAGGTGATAGGCCTGTAGGCGAAAGGAGAGGGCCCTCTGCTGACGATTTCCCAAGTAGGGTCGGACACGTGGAACCCGGCCTGAACCCGGGAGGCCCACCTCCCAAGGCTAAGTACTTCTGGGCGACCGATAGCGCAAAAGTAGCGCGAGCGAAAGGTGAAAAGCAAGCCTGTTAGGCGAAGGTGAAATAGAACCTGAAACCGCACATCTACAAGCGGTCGAAGCACCATTCGTCCCCGTCTGCGGTGGCTCGTCTTGCCCTTCGGGGCGAGGCGTTCTGTCGCGGCCGCCCTTCGGGGCGGAGGGTTGATGAGGTGCGACGGCGTGCCTTTTGGTTAATGAGCCGGCGAGTTGCTTCGTGTTGCTTGGTTAAGCCCCTCAGGGGCGGAGCCACAGCGAAAGCGAGTGTCAAAAGCGCGATACGGTAGCACGGAGCAGACCCGAAAGCGTGTGAGCTATCCATGGCCAGGATGAAGCGGGCGTAAAAGTCCGTGGAGGTCCGAACCCGTCCGGGTTGCAAACCAGTGGGATGAGCTGTGGATAGGAGTAAAAGGCTTATCAAACACGCAAATATCTGGTTCTCCCCGAAACATATTTTGGTATGGGCTCGGGCAACTACGTCGCGGGGGTAGAGCACTGAATGAGTCTGCGGGGCCGCAAGCCTACGCGACTCAACCAAACTCCGAATACCGCGGCGACTATCCCGGGGCTCGGACTACGGGGGATAAACTTCGTGGTCAAGAGGGAAACAGCCCAGACCGCCAGCTAAGGTCCTCGAATCCGCGCTAAGTGCAAAAGGAAGTGAGAGTGCTCAGACAGCTGGGATGTTGGCTTAGAAGCAGCCATCATTTAAAAAGTGCGTAATAGCTTACCAGTCGACGCACTCTTGCGCCGATAATTCTCGGGACTCAAGCGCGGTACCGAAGCTGCGGGCCTGCCGCAAGGTGGGCGGTAGGGGAGCTTTCCACTCAGGGTTGAAGCGGTACTGAAAAGAGCCGTGGACCGAGTGGAAGTGAGTATGCCGGCACGAGTAGCGCCAAAGCGGGCTAGAATCCCGCTCGCCGTAAGCCTAAGGTTTCCTGTCCCATGTAAGTCAGGGCAGGGTTAGCCGGTCCCTAAGCCGAGGCCGAAAGGCGTAGGTGATGGACAGAAGGTGAATATTCCTTCGCCACCTGCACGTACCGATGGGGGACGCGACCAGCTAGGCCGCGGTCTCGTCTAGCACACGGCCGTTAAGCCTCAATAGGGGGTCCGCAGGCAAATCCGCGGGCCACATACCCGAAGGAGGTGCGAAGGCTTTTGCATGATAAGAGGCCAACGCGGGTCGCCGAGAAAATCCTCTAGGTGCCCGAAAGGGCGAACGTGCGGAGTGACCGTACCGCAAACCAACACAGGTAGGTGAGGAGAGAATCCTCAGGCGCGCGAGAGAACCCCCTTTAAGGAACTCGGCAAAATAGCCCCGTAACTTCGGGAGAAGGGGCGCCTCTACGGGTGAACCGGACCACGGGGAGCCTGCGGAGGCCGCAGCAAACCGGGCCACGCGACTGTTTACTAAAAACACAGCTCTCTGCCAAGTCAAACGACGACGTATAGAGAGTGACACGTGCTCGATGCCGGTAAGTCAAGGGAAAGGGTTAGCCCCTTCGGGGGCGACGCTCTGAACCGAAGCTCCGGTGAATGGCGGCTCTAACTATGAGAGTCCTAAGGTAGCGAAATTCCTTGGCGGGTAAGTTCCGTCCTGCACGAATCGTGTAACGACGTGGCCGCTGTCTCAAAGGGGGGCTCGGCGAAACTGTAGCAGCGGTGAAGATGCCGCTTTCCCGCATCAAGACGGAAAGACCCCGTGAACCTTTACTGTAGCCTAGCATTGGGTCTTGTTCTAACATGTGTAGTCTAGGTGGGAGGCGTTGAAGCCGGGACGCTAGTCCTGGTGGAGCCGCAATATGAAAAACCACCCTTGTTATCACAGGACTCTAACCCTACGCCGTGAGCCGGCGACGGGACAGTGTTAGGTGGGCAGTTTAGCTGGGGCGGTTTCCTCCCAAAGCGTAACGGAGGAGCACAAAGGTTCCCTCAGCACGGTTGGCAATCGTGCGGCGAGTGTAAGGGCACAAGGGAGCTTGACTGCGAGACACACAAGTCGAGCAGATGCGAAAGCAGGTCCTAGTGATCCGGCGGTCCCGTGTGGAAGGGCCGTCGCTCAACGGATAAAAGGTACTCCGGGGATAACAGGCTGATCGCGCCCGAGCGTCCATAGCGGCGGCGCGGTTTGGCACCTCGATGTCGGCTCATCGCATCCTGGGGCTGTAGGAGGTCCCAAGGGTTCGGCTGTTCGCCGATTAAAGCGGTACGTGAGCTGGGTTTAGACCGTCGTGAGACAGGTCGGTCCCTATCTGATGTGGGCGTAGGATACTTGAGGGGTACGGCCGATAGTACGAGAGGACTTCGGTCGCTCGACCTCTGGTGTACCGGTTGTCCTGCTAAGGGCAGCGCCGGGTAGCTACGTCGAGAGGGGATAACTGCTGAAAGCATCTAAGCGGGAAGCCCTCCCCAAGACGCGAGGTATCCCTGAGCTGTCGAAAGGCAGCTCTGAAGGCACCAGGCAGACCACCTGGTCGATAGGCCGGTTGTGTACGGGCAGCAATGCCTTCAGCTAACCGGTACTAATCTGCCAACCGACTTGACCGCGACATTTCCTACTCTCTCCCCCCAGCGGACCAGAAGCTTACTCCAGCGCCCTGCCACCCATCTTCGCGTCCTCCCCCACCCGGGGGGGACGCGGCCAAGTGTGTTCCGGTGACCATAGCAGAGGGGCCACACCCGTTCCCATTCCGAACACGGCAGTTAAGCCCTCTGCGCCGATGATACTGGCGCCTTAACCGGGAAAGTAGGTCGTTGCCGGATCACTCCCCGAGAAGGGCCGCTGCCTCTGGCACGCGGCCCTTCTCTTTGGCCCGGGTTTGACTCGCAACCCCCGTTCCACTATCATGCGCGCCATGAAACCGAACTCCCCGACGACGCTCCCTTGGGCGTCCCCTCGCATCCCCGACCCATCAACCGCCCCGCCGGCCAGGCCTCTCCCCGCTGCGCCGGCGCCAAGGACTTGCCATGACCTCCTACGACCTGTGCTTCGCCTGGGACTGCGACGGCGACGTGGCCTTCGTGGATTTCCTCGTCGAGGCCTGCCGTGAGGAGGGCCTCACCCTCCTCCAGGCCACCCCCGCCAACCTCGATGCCGTGATGGCCGCGCTGACAGCGGGCGATATCGCCTTTCGCGCCTTCTTCGACCGCGCCAGCGACGAGGAGCCGGCCTTCCTGCCCCTCGTCCAGTGGGCCCAGACCCGCTGCACCTGCCGCGTCAACCCCTACGAACACGCCCATCGCGCCTGGGACAAGGCCGAGATGCACGCGGCCCTCTCCAGCGTGCTCCACACCCCGCCCACCCTCATCCTGCCGCCCTACCAGCAGCAGCCAGACCTGGCCGGGCTCGACCTCGCCCCCCTCGGCCCCAGCTTCACCATCAAGCCCGCCTATGGCGGCGGAGGGGCAGGCGTCATCACCTGCATCTCGCCGGACCGCATCCCTGCTGCACGCCAGATGTTCCCTGATACCAAATACATGCTGCAATCCCACATCGTCCCAGCCCGCCTCGACGGGCGCCCAGCCTGGTTCCGCGTGCTCTATGCGGCGGGCAAGTACTACCCGTGCTGGTGGGACGACCGGACCCACGTCTACACCACCGTCACCTGCGCGGCCGAGGAGCACTACGGCCTGCGCCCGCTCCGCGGCATCGTCGAGACCATCGTCCACATCAGCGGCCTGCATCTCTTCTCCACCGAGGTCGCCCTCACCCCCGAAGGCAAGTTCCTCGTGATTGACTACGTCAATAACCCGGTGGACCTGCGTCCCCAGTCGAAGACGCCCGACGGCGTGCCCAACCTGCTTCTGAAGTTCATCGCCCGCGACATCGCCCGCTTCGTCGCCCGCGAGCTGGCCGCAGCGAACCAAGCCGCAACGCCCGCGCCCTGAGAGCGCCCGCTGGGCCGCCCGCGCTGAGCACCGTGAGCAGCGTAGACGAGGGGACGGGTCGGCCGTGCCCCGTTCCCGGCTTGCCTTCGCGGTCAGGGGCGGGCGTCGGCAGCCTGGATTCGCCGCAACTCGAGTTCCTCATACCGCCTGCGCAGCTGAGGCCGCGTGACGAGCGGGATCGCGGCGCTCAGAATGCCGAGCAGAAGCGGGGGATACCAGACCACGTGCGGCTGGCCGACGGCGAGTGCGACCAGCCCGAGGGCAAGCATCAGGAGTCCAAAGGGGAGAAGGAGCCCCACCGCTCCGAGCACGAAGCCGCGAGCCCTGCCTCGGCCCGCGAGCAGGCCGACGAGACCGCCGAGGCCGCCCAGCGCTCCACCCAAGATGCCCCCCATCAGACCCGCAGCACGCCCGCTCCACCAGGCATCGCGCTCCGCCGTAACCGCGATGGGGTCCTCGCCGTGGCGATACTGAGCGAGACGCACCGTGCCGAGGTGAACGACGCCCCTGGCGGGCAGGACGATATTGAGGACCAGCCGCTCGGGGGCAGGCGCGTCCTCCTTCGCGTAGAACGGCAACACAAAGGGCCGCCAGTCGCATGAGCCTTCGAGGTGCCGCATCGGCCCGGCGTCGGCCAGGGTGCGGGAGAAGAGGGCGTCTCCGCCGAGGAAGTGGCTCCATAACTCCAAGTAGCCCTTACCCTTGACTTCTTCGCAGCAGACCATGCCGATGAGGGCGTAAGTGGCGCGCGTGATGGGCGGGTGCTCGATGGTGAGGAGGGTGACGGTGAGGGGCTGGTCCGCGGGGTTCGTGATGCGGATACGGTTGTACGTCTTTCCGGGGGCCTTGGTTGCGACCTCGACGCCTGGCGGCGCGCCGTTGGCCATCACCGTCTCCCACGTGAACTCGCGCAGGACATGTTCGGCATGTGTTGTGACAGCAAGGACTTGGACACAGAGGGCGAGTGCGAAGGCCTTCATCGTCTATCTCCCAAGGCTTGTTGGTGGGCGACCAGAAGGGTCTTGAGGGTGGCCATGTCGAGTTTGCCTTCGGCGTAGAGTACGCGGAGGAGGCGCTCGAATTCCGACGTAAGCTCCTGGCTGTCGAGGATCTTCACCTTCTCGATCAGCCGATCGAGGCGCAATCTCACTGTGGGGTAGGAGATGCCATAGCTGGCAGCCAAGTCTTTGAGGGAGCCGGAGGCGAGGAGGAAGCGCTTCAGGAAGGCAAGATCCTCTTCGTTCAGGGCATCCGTCCACGTACGGTCAGCATCGGGACTCATGGGGGCGTCTCTACATTTAAGTCAATTCTAACTAAATTATATCATCAATAAAATCAAAGTCAAGGTTGCTTTTAGTTATCTCAGCCCCGGGAGCCCCCGGAGGAGGATGCTGTGGCAGGTCGTTCTGGGGCCCGCATCAGGCCATTGTGGGGCGGCTCGGGACGTGCCTCACGCGGGCGTGGCGCGACTGCGGCTTCGGCGTTCTCGTCTTTTCTGGTTCTCGGTAGGCGCTACCTGGCACTCTGGCCCTTGGGGGGCGACGAGGTCTTGGGCAGCGCACCCTGGGTCCTTGGCTCGGCCGAGGGCACGGGGCGCAGCACCACGGTCACTCGCGTGCCCGGCGGGGGCAGAAGGTCCCAGTTGGCCTTGAGCGTAGGGATGGGGGTCTTCAGGGGCAGCGCATTGTTGGCGATCAGGCCGCCGGGACAGTCGTGCGTGCACATCAGGCAACCGGTCCTCGCGTCGTTGAGCACGCCGCTGCCGTGGAGCACGAAGTGCGGCGTCCAGGGCTTGAGCACCTCCTTGCCGTCCATGACGATCTTCTCGATGAAGAAGTCCTCGTAGGCGCGGCGACGCTTGCCCGCCGGCGTATCCCATTCGATGTAGGTCTGTACGGGGTCGCCATTCATGTAGCCCTGCTCGATGCGCTCGAGGCTGCCGCCGGCGTGGTTCAGGGGGCCGCCGGTGCCGAAGGTCGCGCGAGGCCGCGCGCCCAGCTCGAGGAGAGCCGCGTAGATGTCCGGAATCCAGGCGTCGAGCAGGAACACAAAGGCGTCGTCGAACCTGCCGCCGCGCGAGCCCATGAGAGCTGGGACGGCGGAGCCGAAGTCGTTCATGCGCGGCGCGTCGGTCTTCTGCACCACGGCGCTCGCGCGCACCTCCTGCTTCGCGTGGTCAATCACCAGGGGAACATCCCGCTGGTTGGAGACCTGCGGGAGGGTGATGGCCGTGGGAACGATCGGGCACACGCCGCCGGGGCAGCAGGCGGTGCCGCTTGAACTGCGGCGCGGGCCGGGCAGGCAGCCGGCGAGGGACAGCGCCAGGGCAGCAAGGGCCAGGGAGAACAGCTTCGATTTCGCGTGCCGCATCGGCCGCTCCTATGGGTCAGTGGCCAACCTGGGCGATGCCTTCGGTTTCGAGCTTCAGCGCGGTCACCGCGTCGCGCACGGCATCCAGGTGCGCGGGGTCGAAGGCCAAGGCGCTGCCGCAGTCGGAGCTCAGCTCGCGCGGCGTCGGGATCGCCTTCGTGGCGATGCCCCGCCTGTTCAGTTCGGCCTCGAGGCGGAAGAGGTCGTGAATGGTGTGGAAAAGCACGACGCCGCGAGCCATGGGTCATCCCTTGGTGATCATCAGGCGGAACTCGTTGCCCACCTCTTCGGCGGAGACCGAACAGCCCAGGTGTTTGGCCATTCGGGTCACGTTGTCGCGCGAGGCCGTCGTTTCGACCAGCACCTCCACTGTGCCGCGGGGGATGGACTCGATGGCCTGCTTGACGAGCAGCACGGGCTCGGGACACGACAGGCCGCGGGCGTCTACCACGTTGTCAGCCATGAGCTGATTCTCCTATCCTTTTCGCCGGGCCGTGAGGCCCAGCAGCGTGCAGAAGGCCAAGCCGGCCACGACGGCGACCTTGCCATAGTGGCCCGGCCCGCCCACTTTGAGCGCGCCGTCGGCGAAGACGTCGGGGGCGCCGGCGAGGAAGAAGTTGTGGGCGAAGGCGGCGCCCACGATCATCCCGCACACGAAGACGGCGGCATCGCCGTCGCCCTCGCCGGAGAGGAAGAGCTGGCGCCCCGGGCAGCCGCCGGCCAGGGCGAAGGCCAGGCCCGAGAGCGCCATGCCCAGGAAGTTCCAGGCGTGGTTCGAGTGGGCGATGGGCATGGCGGCGAAGCCCGTTTTGAACTGGCCGAGGGCCAGGTTGGTGGCGAAGGCGGCCGCGACCAGCGCGGCCGCTCCGCTGAGGAGGTGGAAATCGCGGATGAGCACGGCGTCGCGGATGGCGCCCATCGTGCAGAAGCGGCTGCGCTGGGCGAGGACGCCGATGCCCAGGCCGGCGCAGAGAGAGACGGCGAGCGAGGCGTGCATTGCGCCCGGCCCTTTCTCGCTGAAGAAGAGCGCGCCGCCCGGGCCGAACGACACCTTGAATGCCACGAGGCCGAGGAGGAGCAGCATGATGGCCGGCAGGATGAGGCCGCTGAGCGGCGTGGCCGGGCTCGAGCGCCCCAGGGTGTAGCCGCGCTTGAGGAAGGCGGCGCCCAGGCTCACACCCGCGACCAGCCCCGCCAGGCCGAGGAGCGCATTGCCGTCGCCTCCGGCGAGACGCAGGAGCGCCCGCCACGGGCAGCCCAGGAAGGCGAGCGCGCCAATGGCCGCGAACACGCCGAGCAGGAAGCGGACGATGGGTGCCGAGCCGCCGCGCGGCTTGAATTCGCGGAAGGCCAGCGCCGAGGCCAGCGCGCCCAGCACGAACCCGATGATCTCGGGCCGCACGTACTGCACCGCCGCCGCGCGGTGGAGGCCCAGCCCGCCTGCCGTGTCGCGCTCGAAGCAGGCCACGCAGATGCCCATGTTCGGCGGATTGCCGGCGCGCTGGAGCAGCGACGCCACCACGCCGATGAACAGCCCCACCCCGATGATGCCCGCGCGCGACGCCAGGAACCGGCTGATCGCCTGCCGCGCGCCGCCTTCGCTTGCCATGAATCTCTCCTCAAAAGGTGAAGAGCCAGATCAGGTACGCAAAGTCTATGTCCTTGGCGCTGCCCGACTGGTCTACGAACGTGCCCGGGAAGAAGTGGCTGTAGCCGCCGATGATGGCCTGGTGGCGGTCGAGGTTGTAGCGCGCCAACAGGTCAATCTCGCTGCCCACGCGGTTCGAGGTGCCGGTGCCGCCAGCCCGCACCACCTGGCCCCCGGCGTTGTAGAGGGCATCGTCGTTGTCGGCCAGGCGGAAGCAGTGGCCGTGCAGCGCCACGAAGAGCTTCTTGTGCGGCTTCAGCTCCAGGCCCGCGTTGCAGTCCACGATGTTCTGCCGCCCGATGATGTCTATGTAGCCGAGGTAGGCGTGGCCGAGTGGGAAGAGTTGGTTGAAGGTCTTGACGTCGCCGCCCTTCCGGTCGTCGCCGCTGGCGTAGTCGAAGCCGACGAAGACGCGGGGCGTGGCCGGCGCCTGGGCCCACGTGTAGCCGAGCTGGGAGGCGAACATGAGGGCGTGGATGTCCCGCCCGCCGATTGTGCCGCGCTGGCAGGCGGTCTCGACGTCGAAGTCGAGGCCCGTGTTGCCGATCTTGCCGCCGAGGCGCGCGCCGACGGTCTGGCGGCGCTCGGTGCCCGACGTGCCGTTGAACGTCACGCCCTCCTGCTTCAGGCCGAGCCAGTAGGCGTCGAGGGCCAGGTTCCCGCCCGCGAGCGCGCGGGTGAGGTAGACGCCGTAGAGGTCCATGTCGTCGTTGTCATCGTTCGCGTGGTACTTGTCCACGACCACGAGGCGGCCCCAGAAGGCGGTCGCGGTCCACGGCCCGTGCTTGAGGATGGCGCTGGCCGCGTCGAAGGTGCGCCGCGTGTTGGCCCAGTCGAGCGTGCTTACGAGGCGTTCCTTGCCGAAGGCCAGTTCCTGCCGCCCGAGGCGCAGGGCCACGCTCGTCGCCGTGTCGCGGTACGGCGTAAACTCGAAGAAGGCGTTCTGGATGTCGCACTCGTCGGTGTCGAGCGTGCGGCGGCCCTGGGGCAGATCGCGGTCGGTGGTGTGCGCGCTCTTCAGCTCGATGAACACGCGGGCCCTGTCGCCCAAGTGGAAGTCGCCGTGGAGGCGGAAGCGCGACTGGAGGTAATCGTCGTCGCGCGGTGCGGCCTTGCGGAAGGCGAAGTTGTTCCAGTGCTCATAGCGCTCGCGCACCTGGCCGCCGAAGCTGGCCCATATGAAGCCATCGGGGCTTAGCGGCACGTACTTGATCGGGTCGAACACGTCGGTCGGGTCGTCTGGCTTCCGCTTCGCCAGCACCGACCAGTCTTCCTCGAAGCGACGGTCCTTGAACGCGGGCCACTGGAAGCCCTTGGCCTGCTCGCCCCCGAACAGGCCGCTTGAGAGCATGACGAGGCAGGCAGCGGAGCCCACTGCCCGCCGAGACCTGCGCGCCTGCATGGCAGTCCCCCTGTGCCGCGCCGTCAGGGGCGACCGTGCGGAGAGCGAGTCACGTCAGGCGTGGCCGAGGCAGGCCCTGCGCGGGAGGGTCGGGGCGCCGAGGAGGAGGGAGAGCGGACTCAGCGCCTGTTCGCTCGCGCGATGCGGGGTGCCGGGGCCGCGGCTGAGCGGTCGCGCCGTGGTGCCCTGCCGGTGCCGGCGATGGTTGCGGGACGCAGCACGTGCGTCCCTTGCGCCGCCATTCAGCGGCGGACGCCTCACGTCGCGACCAGAGCGAACAGGAACTCACGAGCTGCTGCGACTACAGCCACGGCCATCACCCCCTTTCCGCGCGAAACGGGCGTTGCGGTGGGACAGCTTCACACTTGCTTCAATCCTACACACTTGCCGCCCGCGAATCAAGCGCGAGGCGGGCCTGGGGTGTGGGCCGGAATTGTAGGTGGCTGCGGGAGCTCCGAAGGAGCAAGATGGGATAGCCCAGGGCAACGCCCTGGGAACAAGACCGCCCCGCGGCAGCCCTGACAGGGCGGAATCGAGAGCTTCTATCTCGCCCCTTCAGGGCTGGACCCGTGGAGCCCGCTGAACCCAGGGCGTTGCCCTGGGCTATCCCATGCGAGCCCTTCAGGCTCCAGAGGCAATCACCCTGCCTGCAATTCCGGCCCACACCCGCGGGGCTGCGCGATCGCGCGATATGGCGTGCTGCTCCGATGCCCGGTCCATTGCGCGCCTCATGCGATTGAGGCCAGGCGCTCGCGGTAGTAGAGGAAATTCACCCACGAAATGTCGGGCGGGAGGGCATGGTCGCAGCCGGGCACGTAGCCGCCTTCGAGGAGGAGGTCGCGCTTGGCGTCAATCATCGCGTCAATGGCCGCGCGGTCGCCCCAGGCGAGGACCCGTTTGTCCATCCCACCGCCGATGATGAGGTCGCGGCCGAACTTCTTCCGCAACGCCACCACGTCCATCCCCGCCGCGACTTCCATCGGGTAGATGTAGTTGATGCCGGCCTCAAGCCAGAGGGGGATCAGTTCTTCGACGTTGCCGTCGCTGTCGAGCATCACGACATCAATGCCGGCGCGGTGCAACAGGTCGGTGATGCGGCGGTAGTTGGGCAGCATCATCTGGCGGACGTGGCGCGGCGAGATGAGCGAGGCCGTCTTGTAGGCCATGTCTTCCCACATGATCGCGAAGTCGAACTGGACGTCGCCCACGACGCGCTCGAGCACGGCCACGGTGAGGTCGGCGAGGTGGTCCATCATCTCCTGCACGAAGGCGGGGTCGTCATAGAGGGCGACGGCGATGTTCTCGACGCCCATCCAGTCGCGGATCCAGCCGAAGAGGCTGCCGGCGGAGACGCCGAGCGGGAAGTCGCGCACGGCGTACTGCTTGACGAGCGACGCCCAGTGCATCGAGATGCGGTTCGGGCTGTCGGGGTTCAGGCGCGGCAGGAAGTCGCGGCGCCACGTCTCGCGGTCCTTGAGGGGGAACTCGATGTACTGGGGCATGTTGGGCTCGGCGGCGCGGCGGAACTTCTTCTTGATCGCCCCCTCGCGGCTGTCGCGGTAGACCTCGTAGTCGTCGGTCAGCTCGAGGGTCTCGTAGTTCCAGTGGTAGGCGAGGCCGACGTTGACGGGCGCGGTCTCGAAGCGGTCGTAGCCCACAATGCGGGCGTAGTCGTCGTCGGGGGGCAGGCCCTCGCGTTGCCAGCGTTTCACCGTTTCGGGGAAGGCCCGCATCTCGTGGCGGAACAGGCGGTCGGACGGCTGGTAGTGCGTCACGGCGCGGTAGCGTTCGCGGCTGGTCATGGCGGCGGCCTCCTGGCGAGGGGACTCGGTTGACACGCGCGGCCAATGATGATAGCAAATGGGGACGTGTGAGTCACCCGCTGCATGCACAACAGGACTCCGCTCGATGCTTCAGTGTTCGCCGCGCGTTCTTCTCTGTGTCCTCTGCGCCTCTGTGGTCGGTTCGGCCTTCGCTGCCGAGGTGCCGCTGGCCCAGGCGCCGCTGCCGCCCGGGGCAGTGAGCGGCATCGGGGGCTTCCTCGGCCAGCGCCTCCAGGGCAACGCCGACTACCTGCTGAAGTTCGACGTCGGCCGCTTCGTGAAGATGGTCGAGGAGAAGACGTATCGCGACTGGTTCTGGATCGGCGAGCAGCCGGGCAAGTGGCTCGAGGCGGCCATCCTGGCCGCCGAGCAGCAGGGCCACGCCGAGCTCCGCCAGAAGGCCGAGGAGGCGCTCAAGCGCCTCGTCGCCGCCCAGGAGCCCGGCGGCTATCTCGGCATCACCGACCCCAAGGTGCGCAACGACCTGCGGCCCCTGCGCGGCATGGACGCCTATGAGCTGTACTTCACCCTTCACGCGCTGGTGACGGCGGGCGAGCGCTGGGGCAGCGACGCGGCGCTCGCTGCCGCAAAGCGCTTGGGCGATTTCCTCATCGCGACGGTCGGCCCGGGCAAGGCCGAGTTCTTCCCCGTGCCGAAGGAGGTGACCATCGCGGGGCACCCCGAGCATTTCGGCCTCGAGGGCGCGCTGCTCGCCCACCCGATGGCGCGCCTGGCCCGTGTGGCAGGCGACGCGAAGTATCTCGGCTGGAGCCAGTGGGTGGTGAGTCGCATAGACCGCTGGTCGGGCTGCGGCACGCTGTCGAACCTCGACAAGGTGGCCGACGGCACGCTGCGGCTGAACGAAATCCAGCCCAACGTCCACGCCCACACCCTGCACATGAACCTGCTCGGCCTGCTGGAGCAGGCCCGTGCCACGGGCGACAAGGCCCTCGTCCGCAAGGCGATGGCCGCCTGGAGCGAGATCGCCGCCAGCCGCACCTACGTCACCGGCGGCGTCAGCGTGGGCGAGACCTACCGCGCCGAGCACGACCTGCCCAACACCGGCAGCGTGTGCGAAACCTGCGCCACCATGTCGTGGCTCGAACTCAACGCGCGCCTGCTCGAGCTCACGGGCGACCCCGCCCATGCCGACGTGATCGAACGGGCCCTCTGGAACCATCTGCCCGCGGCGCAGACCGCCGACGCCGACGGCTGGCGCTACCACACGCCGCTCAACGGCTGGAAGCCCGAGGGTTGTTTCACCGGGCCGGATTGCTGCTCGTCCAGCGGCCCGCGTATTCTGGCCATGGTGCCGGGCCTCCTCTACGGCCGCACGCGCGACGGCGTGGCCATCAACCAGTACGTGCCCTCCACCCTCCGCACGAAGCTCGCCTCGGGCACCGAACTCACGATCCGCCAGGCCACCGACTACCCGACGGGCGAGAAGGTGGAGATCGAGGTCTCGCCCGCGAAGCCCGAGCGGTTCGCCCTGCGGCTGCGCCTGCCCGCCTGGTGCGAGAAGCCCACCGTGACGGTGAACGACCAGCCCGTGGCCGAGCGGCCGCGGCGCGAGCCCACCTTCGCCGCCGTGGCCCGCGAGTGGAGAGCAGGCGACCGCGTGACCGTCACGCTGCCGATGGAGCCGCGCTGGTTCGCCGGCCGGCGCGGCAACGACGGGCGCTTCTGCCTCCTGCGCGGCCCGCTCGTCTACGCCCTCGACACCGTCTGGTGCGACCCCGCGACTCGCCGGGCCCTCGTGGGCGACGCCGCGGGCGACCCCTTCCCCGGTCTGGCGGGCCTGCTCCTGGATGCCGAGGCGTCGGGCGCGGCGATCACGCCTGTCGAAACGCCCGCGCGAGCCTTCGGCCCCGCCTATCGCGTGCGCGTCGCCCTCACCGATGGCCAGCGGGCGCTGGCCACAATGCTCCCCTTCGGCAACATCGGCGTGTGGTACCGCGACGAGGCCGAGAGACGGGAGCGGACAGGCCGCCGCGACGGCTACGCCGTCTGGCTGCCCGAGGCGTCGAGCGGCAGGTTCCGCCCGGTGGACCTCCGCGGCGCCGTCAACGTCCACTCCAACAATGGGCGCGGCCTCTTCGTCAGCCCGGCGTTCACGGCCGACTGCTTCCCGTTTCCCCGCTACGGCGCGCACACCCTGCGCGGCGTGCCGTTCGAGGTGATTGACCCCGCGACGAACGGCGGGCGCAACCTGCTCATCCTCCGCGGCGGGCCGGCCGAGGCCCTGGCGGCGAAGTACCCGGCGAGTGTCAAGGTGCCCGTCGGCTTCCGTTGCCGCGCGTTCCACTTCCTCGGCGGCGTGGCTGGCTGGGCGTTCCCCTGGGCGCAGGACCGCAGGGTCGGGGCCGTCGTCCGCATCCGCTACGAGGATGCCCCGTCGCAGGAGGTCCAGTGGATCAGCGGCGAGCACCTGGCCGACTACAACAGCAAGGCCGACGTGCCGGGGTCGGTCCGCGTCCTCGACCTGGGCCGCACGCACCTTCGGCTGCTCAGCCTCCGTGTGAGCGCCAGGAGCAAGGTGACCGAGCTCGAGCTCGCCTCGGGCGGCACCATCGTCGCGCCCGTCTTCGCCGCCATCACGGCCGAGCTGCCGGAGGACTGAGCCGTGTCGCCGATGTGTTTCGCCGCGTGCGCGCTGGGGCTGTGCGTGGCGTTCGCGGGCGCGGCGGCCGCGCCCGAGCCGCGCGGGGCGCTGGCGATGGAGCGACTCGCCGGCGCCGCCTGGCGCTTCGGCGGCGTGCTGGGCGATCGGATCAAGGCAAACGTCGAGCACTGGCTCCTTGTGGCCCCTAGGAACAACCCCGGCCTGCTCGACATGTTCGCCAACCGGGACAAGGGGCCCAAGCCCAACCTCGTGCCCTGGGCCGGCGAGTTCGTCGGCAAGTTCCTCATCTCGGGCGTCCAGGCGATGCGCATGTCGGACGACCCGCGCCTCCGCGACACGCTCGCGGCCATCGTTCGCCGCCTGGCCGAGCTTCAGGCCGAGGACGGCTACCTCGGCCCCTGGCCCAAGGCCGAACGCCTCCTCGGCCACTGGGACCTCTGGGGCCACTACCACATCATTCAAGCGCTTCTGCTCTGGCACGAGCAGGCGGGCGACGAGAAGGCCCTCGGCGTCGCCCGCCGCATGGCCGACCTCATCTGCCATACCTACCTCGACACCCAGCGCCGCGTCTTCGACGCCGGCTCGCACGAGATGAACATGTCGGTCATCCACGGCCTCGCGCTCCTCTACGAGAAGACGAAGGAGCCGCGCTACCTGCGCATGGCCGAGGAAATCCTCAAGGACTTCGAGCGCGCGGGCGACTACTTCCGCACCGGCCTCGCGGGCGTGGAGTTCTTCCGCACGCCCCGGCCCCGCTGGGAAAGCCTCCACGCCGTCCAGGGCCTGGCCGAGCTCTATCGCATCACGGGCGACGAACGCCTCAGACGGGCGTTTCTCCACCACTGGGCGAGCATTCGCCGCTTCGATGTGCGCAACACGGGCGGCTTCTCCTCCGGCGAGCAGGCCACGGGCAACCCCTTCGCCGATACGCCCATCGAAACCTGCTGCGTCATCGCCTGGCAGGCCGTGATGATGGACGCTCTGCGCCTCACGGGAGACCCGACGATCGCCGACGACCTCGAGCGGACAACGTTCAACGCCGTCGCCGGCGCCCAGCATCCCTCGGGCGCGTGGTGCACCTACGACGCGCCGATGAACGGCCGGCGGGTGCCGTCCCACGTCGCCATCAACTTCCAGGCCCGGCCCGACACGCCGCACCTCAACTGCTGCTCGGTCAACGGCCCCCGCGGCTTCGGCGCCCTCAGTGAGTGGGCAGTGATGAGTCGGGGCGATGGCCTGGCCGTCAACTTCTACGGCCCGATGGAGCTCCAAGCCAAGCTGGCCGATGGCACAGCGGTGACGCTCACGCAAGACGGCAACTACCCCATTGGCGATGGCACAAGGCTCATCGTCGAGCTGCCGAAGGCGCAAGCGTTTCCCCTCGCCCTTCGCATCCCCGCCTGGTCCGCGAAGACCGAGGTCCTTCTCAACGGCAAGGCCGTCCCGGAGGTCCAGCCCGGCAGCTACCTCGAACTGGCGCGGGAATGGAGGAGCGGCGACACGGTCACGCTGCGCTTCGACATGGGCATCCGCGCCGAGCCGGGCGACCTGGAGCAATTCGGCAAGGCATCATTCTACCGCGGCCCCATTCTCCTGGCGCATGATGAGGCGATGGCCAAGGGCGAGGGCAAGCTCCGCCCCTGGCTTCTCACGGACGTGGCAACGACTGAGAACGGCGCCATCCCCCCCACCTGTCATTCCGAGCTTATCGAGGAACCTTTCAAGGGCTTGCCGCCCAAGAGCATCGAGCAGCCTGCTGGCGGCAAAGGCCCCGCCGCCAAGACGCTGCGCCTCTGCGACTTCGCCAGCGCGGGGGCTGACGGCGGCGCCTATCGCTCCTGGTTCCCCGCCACGGGCCTTCGCCCCCCAGCGCCCGTGCCGTGGCTCCCCGCCGACGGCGCCCGCGTGCCGCCCGGCGCCATCCGCTTCACCTTCCGCAAGCCAGCCCCTGCCGCAACTGTGGGCGGGGCGTCCCTGCCCCGCGAATCTGTGGGCGGTATGTCCACATCCCGCGATCCGCGGCGTGGGGACACGCCGCCCACAACTGACACGCCGCCCACTATTGCCGGCCGCCGGCACACCGTCGCCGTCTCCGATTCGCCCGACTTCGCCCGCACCATCCTCACCTTCGGTGACGCCCCCAAACCGCCCATTATTCTCCCCGCATCGGAAGCGAAGAAGCTCAAGCCCAACACGCCTTACTACTGGAAGCTCATCGCCCGCAACGCCCACGGCGTCACAGAGAGCATCGCCCCCCACAAACACTTCGTCATTGACCCCACCCTGCCGCCGGCGCCCGACACCCCCGACACCCAGTATGGCGAGAGGCCGAAGGATTCCGCCCTCGTCATCGCTCCGCTGCGCGGCGACCCCAAACCCGAGTGGGGGCAACTGAAGGACGCGAAGGGCTGGAGACCCGCCCCCGGCCCCGATGGCAAGCCGGACGGCGCCATCGAACTTGATGGCGCGGCCGGCCGGATCACCTACGCCATCACCGAGTTCCCCGACCACGACTTCACCGTCGCCGTCTGGCTCTGGGTCACTGCCCTCCCGAAGACCCAGTATGGCCAGGTCTTCAGCGCCTGGTGCAAGGGGATGGACGACCCGCTGCGACTCGTCGTGCACCAGGGCAAGTTGCACGCCCGCATCGAGGCGGGGCAGTTCTTCGGCACCGAGGGCTGGCCCGTCGAGGTCGGCAAGTGGACCCGCGTCGCCGCCGTCAAGGAGGGCGCCAAGCTCACCCTCTACATCAACGGCGCGGCTCACTCCACGGCCAAGGTCCCCGAGAACGTCGCCTCGTCCGCGGAAGATTTCGCCCTCGGCGGCAACCCCCACTTCGGCGGCCCTGAATTCCTCGCCTGCCGCCTCGCCGACCTGCGTTTCTTCGCCCGCGCGCTCGCGGAAGGCGAGGTGCGTGCGACGAAGCAGGTGCGGTAGGGGGTGTGGGCCGGAATTGTAGGCAGGGTGATGGTCTCTGGAGCCTGAAGGGCTCGCATGGGATAGCCCAGGGCAACGCCCTGGGTTCAGCGGGCTCCACGGGTCCAGCCCTGAAGGGGCGAGATAGAAGCTCTCGATTCCGCCCTGTCAGGGCTGCCGCGGGGCGGTCTTGTTCCCAGGGCGTTGCCCTGGGCTATCCCATTTCGGTCCTTCGGAGCTCCCGCAGCCACCTACAATTCCGGCCCGCACCCTGCGGTAGGGCGGCGGTTGCTTTCCCCTCCGCGGGGCGGTATAATCGAGCCGGCTGGCAGGTGACCCCATTTGCTCCGATGGTGCGAGGTGACCGCCATGGTGACCCTGAACGCCCGCTTCGACGGGACGGCCTTCGTCCCGGACGACCCTGTAGACTTGCCGCGGGGCTCGAAGTGCCGCCTCATCGTTCAGCCCGTGGGTGATCCAGAGGCTAAGGGTCTTCCGCTCGTGGACTTCGCCCTTGAGTGCGCCGCCAAGATGAAGGGCAACTACCCCGCCGACCTGGCGCGCAACCACGACCACTACCTGCACGGCAGGCCCAAGCGCTCATGAGCCAGGCCATCTTCGCCGATGCCTACTATCTGCTTGCGCTCCTCAATCCACGCGATCAAGATCACAAGGTGGCCGTCGAACTGGGCAGGTCCTTGGCCGGCGTGCTGGTGACCACGGAGGCCGTGCTCCTCGAGGTCGGGGACGGCCTCGCGGCGCCGCAAGACCGGCGCACGACGGCTGCCTACATCAAGAGACTGTGGGCGGACCCGCGGGTGGTCGTTGTGCCAACCGACCATGAGCTCCTCCAGCGCGCCGTAGCCCTCTACGAAACCCGACAGGACAAGGACTGGGGGCTCACCGATTGCGTCTCCTTCGTCGTGATGCAGGACACGGGCATCCGGGAGGCCCTGACAGGTGATGCGCACTTCGAGCAGGCCGGCTTCAGGATTCTCTTTCCTCGCCGCTAGGAGCCTGTCCAAGAATCCGCGTGAGGCTGCGACGCCGCCGATTCGGG
>DAOOIT010000045.1 GCA_035384565.1 Planctomycetota bacterium
CCCCGCTGGCGCCGGCAACGCAGCCCACGGGGATTCTTGGACAGGCTCCTAGTGCTGCCCATGCCGCCTCGTGGCTCCTGACATCCTTCCCCGCCTCGGCCGTCTACCCCGAAGAAGGCTACCGCCGCCGAACGTCGGATCCGCCCTCGCATCCTCCGCTGGGCAGGCCCCTCACAGGAGCCCCCGCGCCTCGCACACGGCGCGGACGAGCAGCGGCCAGGCAATCGTGGCGTCGCAGTAGACCTCGGCGTAGCGGCCCCCCTCGTCGGGGCTCACAAACTTGCCCCACGAAACGCCCTCCGAGTACGTGCAGCCGCTCAGCCCGCCCCAGTGCACCGGCTCGGGGCACACACGCACGCCATACTGGAACCGCGGCACGGCCAGAGTCGTGCCGACGCGCATGTTGATGATCTCGACGAAGGGCGCCACCTGCTGCGCCCAGTTGCGCGGCACGCCGCCGCCCACGGTGAATATGCCCAGCCGTTTCGCCCGCAGGGCACGCTTCGCGTAGTCGTGGAGGTCCAGATAGGGATTGAAGTTCGGCACGCGGCCGAAGAACGCGTCGGGATCGTCGCGAGCCAGAAGCGGCCCGCCTACAGCCTTGCCCAGGATGTGGGTGGCCAGGTCGAGGCCCAGCTCGGAATCGGTGAACGCCGGCACGTAGACGGGCACCCCCTTCGCATACGCGCAGCCCAGGATGCTCGGCATCTGGCCGTGCTCGAACAGGTGACGGCCCACCTCGCGCGTCACCTCGCTCGAACAGGTCGGGCGGCTCCAGTCGAACTTCCCCAGCACCGCGCTCATCACCCGCTCGGCCTGGCAGAGGTTCTCCTCCATCTCCAAAGTGTCGTACACGCGGTTGTAGCCCTTCTCGTACAGTTCCTTGTCGGTCATCGCGGGGTTGTGTTTGTAGTGGGTGAGGCCAATAGCCTCGGTGAGGCCATGGGCCATGAGGGCGCCGGTGGAGATGACGATGTGGGCGAGGCCCGCGTTGATCATCTCGCAGACGACCTTGCCCATCTTCGCCACCGTCATCGCCCCCGAGATGGTGAGCACGATGGTACAGTCGGGGTCTTCGCTCATCGCCTTCAGCACGTGGAAGGCTTCGCCCAGGTTACGGCCGCCGAAAGCCGTCTTCGACATCGCCTCCAGCATCTCAACAAACGTGCGGGTCGAACGAACGTCCAGCGGCTCCAGCGGTTCCAACCCATCCGACCGCCCATCGTGCAGCTTCTCGCGCTCCATGCGTTCCTCGCTTTCGGGTGTGGGGGGCTTCCGACGCGTGGACGCTTGAAGGGTAGCGCGTCGCCCTGTGCCCTGTCAACCGGGTCTTCGCGCTTGACAAGGCGGACGGATTGCGCGTTTCTTATTGACACCCCATCAGGAGGCCCACCATGAGACGTGTCCTGTGCATTCTGGCCACTCTGACCATCGCCGCGGCAGCCGAGACGCCTAACGCGTGGATGAAGCTGCCCGCCGCCGCCTCGGACTGTCGTCCCGGCTCGGTGCTGCTGGCCGCGCCCGACCTCAAGCAAATGCTCCTAGTGGTGGCCGGCGAGAAAGACGCGCCCCAGGTGCGGGCCTTCGACCCCGCCGCAGGCACGTGGAGCGACCTCGCCCCCGCACCGAAGCAGAAGGGCGGCTTCTTTCCCTACTACCAGGCCGCCTACGACCCGGGCACGAAGTCCATCTACTGCCTTTCGGGCGGCCCGGTTCTCCACGCGTTCCGCGTGGAAGAGAAGACTTGGACAGCGCACCCGCCCGCGCCGGAGCTTGAGGGCCTGAGCTGGCACGCCCTGGCCTGCGACCCCGCGGGCAAGCGGCTTGTCGTGGTAGGCTCCGACAAGAAGGCCGACAACCTCGGCTGGCTCCGCACCGTGGTCTACGACATCCCGGCGGGGAGATGGACGAAGATGGACGTGATGGACGAGCAGGTGGAGCGGGAGCACCGCGAGCTGGTCGCGGCGAAGGAGGCCGTGATTGACCTCCGCGGCCGCATTCGACTCGCGTGGTTCCGCGACCCGAAGGGCGTGGGCACCGAGGCCGAGCTGAAGGCCCTCGCCGAGCGCTGCGACGCGCTGAAGAAGATGCCACAGATGGCCGCCTTCGCCGCCGAGGTGGACGGCGTCGCCGCTCACCTCGGCCAGCAGAAGACGCTCGACGCCCTCACGGCTGCCCGCGCGCTTCAGAGCAAGCTCGAAGCGGCCGCTGAAGCCCAGTACCCTATCCCCTGCTCCCGCCGCAACTCGCCTCTCGTCTACGACCCGACGAGCCGCCTCCTCGTGCTTTTCGGCGGCGACCACGAGGACTACCTGATGAACGACACGTGGCTCCTCGACCTCGAGAAGAAGGCGTGGCGGCGGGCGAAGCCCGACAAGGCGCCCAGCCCCCGAGCCGGCCATGCCCTCGTCGCGCTGCCCAAGTGCGGCAAGATCGCGCTCTACGAAGGCTACATCCAGTCGTCGAGCACCGACTACGGCGCCGCTCCCTATGCCCCACTCGCGCCGCGTCAGCTCTGGCTCTTCGACCCCAAGGCCGAGCGGTGGGATCTCGCCGCCTCCTGGCCTCTCCCCGCGAAGGACGACGCGGCCACCCCCGCCCCCCTCGGCATCTTCGACGGCTACTCCAGCGACCGCTTCTGCCCGCCCGCCCTGGCGGCTGATGCCAACGACCGCCTAATCCTCGCCGCCCACGCCATCACCCTGTGGTTCTGGCGCTGGAAGCGCCCCGCCGAGACCTGGGCCCTCGCCGTTGATCCCACCCGCCTCGACGCCGAGGGCCGCGAGAAGCTGGGCACGCAGCCCGACCAGCGGCTCTATCGCACCGGCCCCTTCGTCGCATCGTTCTGCGAGGTGCCGGATGAGCCGAAGCCCCCCGCCCTCGACCAGCTCCCCGACAACCAGTGGGTCCGCCTGCCCGACCCGCCCCGCAACCCCTGCCACGGCTGCCGCCAGCGCGACTGGGGCACTTGCGTGTGGGACTCCGATCGCGACCAGATTCTGATGTGGGGCGGGGGCCACTGCGTGCGGTCGTCCAGCGTGGTCGCCCACTGGTCGCCCGCCTCGGGCCGCATCGTGGAGGGCTACGACGCCGATGAGCCCTACGGCGGCAACGGCGGCGGGGGCTTCGACTCCTCGCTCCTCAACCGCCCCTGGGTCTCCGCCCACAACTACAACCACTACGCCTACGACCCCAAGTGCAAGCTCCTCGTCTCGGGCCGCGGCTACCTCTACGACCCCGAGCGGATGGACTGGCTGCGCATCGAGCCCTATGCGCTGCCCTTCGCCTTTTCCTGGGGCAGCACCGTGGTCGAGACCTCGCCCCACGGCGCCGTCGCCTGGGCGAGGAAACGCAACAGCGACGACGCCGGTCTCTGGCTCTTCGACCGCGAAAAGGGCTGGACCGATCTCGCGCCGAAGGGCAAGCTGTTCGCGCCTTATTGCGACGCCCACGGCATGGTCTACGACTCCAAGCGAGACCGCATGATCCTCAGCGGGGTCGGTGGCGGCTATGCCAAGCTCAGCAGCGGCGATCTCCTGGCGTTCGACTTCAAGACGAAGGAACTGACCTCGATCACGCCCGGGAACAGCGAGTTCTCCAAGACGAACAACGCCCGCGAGCTGGCCTATATCGAGCACGCCGACTGGGTGCTCATCGGCGAACTCTATCCTCGCGGCGAGAAGGTCAAGGGCACCCGCTACACCCGCGTCTACGATTGCGCGAGAAACCGCATGTTCCTGCTCGACGCAGGCCCCGTGCCCGACGGTTACGCGGTTGGCTGGATGTATGATGCGGCGCGCAAGCTGGCTTATGCCTTCACCTACCGCGGCGAGGCTTGGGCCATGAAGGTCAATCCCGCCACGGCCCGGCTGCTCGAGAGGGCCGAGCCATGAGAGACCAGCTCCTGAGCAGCGGTCAACGATGGCGGGCGGGCGGCCGGAGGAGGGCAGGGGAGCGCTTGACGACCGAACGCAGCAGCCCAAGCATCTCCTCGGGGAATCGGGAGCCCAGCTCGGACTTGTCGGTGCCCTTCTCGCGCAGGGGGCTGTTCTTGGGGAGGCGGTAGTCGGGGCCGCTGGGGTCCTCGAATGGCGCACCGCGGTGGCCGATGACCTCCTCGGCCTTGACGAGGTCCTTGGGGAGAGCGCGGGGCTGGGCATAGAGGCACACGTTGGTGAGTGCGGCAACGATCTCCTTCTTCTGATCCTTCGCCTTCTGCTTGTTCTTGGGTTCAGTAACGGTGAAGGCGCCGAGGATACTGTCGGTGATGGTGATGTTGCGCGCGTCCTCGTAGACACTGATGGGGCCGACAACGGTGGCGTGGTTGAGCTTGACGTCGCCCTCGAAGACGCAGGAGCCGATGATGAGGCAGTCGGTGAGGGTGACCCTGCTGAGGGTGAGCTCGTTGCCGACGAGGATTGACGCGGTGTGCTCGCCGCCGGAGACTTCCGCCTTGTCGCCGAGCAACAGCAGGCTGTGGTGAGTGGGGGTGTCAACGAGCTTCTCGAGCCGGAAGATGCAGCCGACGAGGGTGACTCTGGCGACGGCGTGCTTCGAGAGGGCGGAGACCACGTTGGTGACGGCCACACAGTTCTGGAGGGTCGCGGAGCAGTTGATGCCGATGTCCACCGCGGCCTTTGTGTTGGAGAACTCCAGATTCTCGATCCAGACGTCCTTGTCGTCCTTGTCGAAGACGAGGATGGTGTCGCGCTTGACGCCACCGTCGAGGCGTGGGGGCCGTTCGCCAAGGCCGCGGAGGATGAGGCCCTCGCCGATGCGGTTGGGGATGGCAATGCTGCCGTGGGAGTAGACGCCGCCATCAATCTCGATGGTGGAGCGGGGCGCTTCGAGCGCCGCCACGGCTTTCTCGACGGAGGCATGCGCGCCCTTAGCCGTGGCGGAGACCTTGAGGACCGGCCCGCGGGCGTCCACCGCTTTCTGCATCGTCTCCACCGAGGGGTTCAACTGCCGGTTGGTGAGAAGGGGGCTGTTGGGCGAGGCGTCGCGGAGGGCGGCGAGTTGCTTCTTGCACTCCTCGAACAAGCGGGCGTTGAAGGCGGCCATGGCCTTGTCGTAGCACTCCTTGGCCTTCTGCTCGTCGCCCGGCTTGTCGGGCTGCTTGGGGGCCGGCTGCTTGGGTTCGGGCTGTTTCGGCTCGGGTTGCTTGGGGGCGGGCTCCGGTGTGGGCTCGGGGACGCCGGGAGGGACGAACGGCTTGAAGGCTGAGGCGACGTCGCAGACCTTTTCGTTCTCCGCGTAGAAGGCGGTGTCGGCGAACTTCTCCTTGTAGTCGGCGAGGGCGGCTTCAGCCTCCTTGAGCTTGCCATCGAGGAAGAGCTTGAGGGTGCCGGCGAAGGTGCGGGCGGCCAGGGCTTCCTTGGCGGCCTTGCCCACGCCCTGGGCAGGGTCGGTGAGGGCGTCGGTCTTGGTGCCGAGCTCGTCGGCGCGGCCGAAGGCCACAGCCGCCTTCTGCTCGTTGCCGAGGAGGCGGAACCACAGGCCCAGGGCCAACTGGTGAGCGGGGTCGCCCGCCTTCGCGACGAGCTTGGCGAGGCGCTCCACAGTGACTTCGCCGAGCTTGGACCAAGGAATCTTCTCGCCTTCGCGCGCGCCCCCGCCGGTGACCACGGAGGTGATGCCTTCCTTATCGGCGCCGGTGAGTTCGCCGTTGAGGCCGGAGATCTTGAGCGCGCCCTTGGTGAGGCGCGGCTCAGCCTTGCGGATGTGGTCGGCGATGAGGTCGCGTAAGGCGGCGAGGGCCTCGATGGCGGCCTTGCGCTGCTCGATCTGTGCGGCGAGGGCCGGGTCTTCGGCCTTGAGTTTGCCGAGGCTCTCGAGTGCGGCGTCGAGCCGCCAGTCCTCGAGCAGGGCTTGCGCGGCCTCGAGGCCCTTGGCGAGGTCGCCTTGCTGCGCCGCGCGGCGGTCGGCGGCTTCCGCGGCCTTGCGGGCTGCTTCGGCGCCCTGGGTGAGGGCTGCCAGGGCCTCCTTGTGTGCGTCAATCGCCTCGATCGCCACCCTGGCCTGTCCGACCTCATTGTCGGTGCCGAAGGTGTCGGCGACGGTCTGGAGGGCGGCTCTGGCTTCGTCGAGCTTGCCGGCGGCGGCCAGCTCGCGCACGGTCTTGGCCACGGCCTGGAAGGCTTTCGCGGCTTGTTCGAGGATCGGGGCCTTTGCGGCATCCACGGCCTTCTGGAGCGCCTCGTCGGCGTTATCCTTGGTCAGTCCGTCGAGGGCGGCCAGGGCCTTGCCGAACTGGTTCTGGGCGGCGAGCGCCTGGGCGGCGCGGGTGACTTCTGCCAGGCCGCCAGCGGGAGGGCCATCCTCCTTTCGGGGCTCTTCCTTCTTCGGCTCCTCTTTCGGCTCGACAGGTTCCTCTTTCGCCTTGGGTTCCTCGGCCTTGGGCTCGGCAGCAGGTTCCTTCTGCTTAGGTTCTTCCACCGTCGGCCTGGGCGGCTCAGGCTCAGGCGGCGTGGGCTTGGGGACGACGGCCGGCGTGGGCTTGGAGGCCGGGGCTTTGGCCGGCAGAGTCTTGGGGGCCGGTTGCGTCTTCGCGGGTTCGGCCGGGGCGCTGGCGGATGCCTGCGGCCTGGACCCAAAGAGCTTCGGGAGCAGGAATACGAAGAGGCCGAGAACGGCCATGGCCGCGACGGCGCCGCCGACGGCCAGCGGCAGCCAGTTTCTGCGGCGCCGCACCACGCCGGTCGGCGCGTCGGTGGCCACGCTCGGCACGCGAATGTCGGTGCCGCTGAGGAGCGCTTGCAGCCTCTCGAGCAGCTCGGCATAGGTCTGGAAGCGGTCGGCGGGGTCCTTGGCGCACATCTTCGCGAGCAGGCCATCGAGGCCCTTGGGGATCTCGGGCACGAGCGCGTGGGCCGACGGGAAGGGCATGTCGGCGTGCTGGATGATCATCTCCGGCACGCTGGGGCCTGGGAACGGCGGCCGTCCGGTGAGGAGGTGGAAGAGAACGGCGCCCAGGGCATAGATGTCGGACCGGCAGTCGGCCAGCCGGGGGTTCTTCGAGAATTCGGGAGCCATGTAGAGCGGGCCGCCGTGGGCGCCGCGCACGATGCCCACGCTGGTGCCCTCGAAGCTCTTCGCGAGGCCCAGATCGGCCACCTTCACGTCGCCCTGCTCGGTCAGCAGGATGTTCGAGGGCTTGAGGTTGCGGTGGACGAGCAGGTGCTCATAGGCGAAGTCGAGCGCGGCCGCCGTCTGCGCGATGATGGGCACGGCCTCGGACACCGGCAGGCGCTTCTTGCGGGCCAGGAGGTCGGCCAGGCTCTCGCCGTCCACGTACTCCATCGAGAAGAAGTGGTGGTTCTTGTCTTCATCAATATCGAAAATCTGCACGATGTTCGGGTGGTTGAGCTTGGCGACCGCTTGTGCCTCGCGCTTGAACCCGGCGAAGAAGATGGCGTTCTTGGCCACGGTCTCAGGCAGCACTTTGAGGGCCACGCGGCGCTTGAGGCCCTCCTGGATCGCCTCGAAGACCGTGCCCATGCTGCCCTGTCCGATCCGGCGCACGAGGGTGTAGCCGGCGAGCGTCTCGCCGAGGGCCGGCTCGCCGGCGACCGGCTCCTGGGACGAAATCTGCATCGGGCGGACCGCGGGCCCGGTCGCCGACGCCGCGGGGGTTTCGGCCGATGCTCTGGGAGGGATCTGCATCGGACGCACGGGCGCCGGGCTCTCAGGCGGGGCGGAAGGCTCGGGGGCCGCCGGGGAGGGCGCCTGGGGCTCCTCGCGCGTCGCTTCGGTCGTCGTCGTGGCATCTACGGCCACGGCAATGTTCCCGCCGCCAGGCGGCGAGCCGAGCACGCTCTTGCAGGTGGGACAGCGGAAGCGCTCGGCGCCCTCGGGCGCGGCGAGCTTGCCCATGCAGTTGGGACAGGTGAGGATGCGTTTGGCCACGGGGCGCTCCTCGTCGGGTCGGGGCCGCATCAGTCTGCGTCAATTATAGCGCCCCGTCGCCCGACTTTGCAACACCCCGGCTTTCTTGACAGTCGGGTCACAAGGCACTACCATCATCTGCGGTCACGACCCGGTCCTGCCCGCCCAACCCCAGGAGCGCAGACAACCATGGACGAGTTACGCTTCCGCCAGGTGCACCTGGACTTTCACACTTCGGAGCACATTCCCGGCGTAGGCTCGCGTTTTGACCCCGAGCAGTTTGTGGCGATGCTCAAGCGTGGGCGGGTGAACTCGATCAACTGCTTCTCGAAGTGCCATCACGGCTGGTCGTATCACCCGACGCGCGTGGGCGAGATGCACCCGAGCCTGCGGTTCGACCTGCTGGGCGCGATGATTGAGGCGTGCCACGCCAACGATATCAAGATCCCCGTCTACCTGAGCGTGGGGCTGGACGAGCGGAACGCCCGCCTGCATCCCGAATGGATCGAGGTGGGCGCCGAAGGCAACCGCCACGGCGCCGCGCCGCTGAAGGCCGGGTGGCGCAAGATGTGCTTCGGTTCGCCCTACCTCGATTTCGTGATCGCCCAGGTGGAGGAGATGGTTCGCAACTACGACGCCGACGGCGCCTGGCTGGACATCATCCACCAGGGCGAGTGCTGCTGCACATGGTGCCTCGCGGGCATGGAGAAGGCGGGCCTGAATCCCGAGAAGGCCGAGGACCGTCAGGCCTACGCCCGCCGGGTGCTGCTCGCCTACTACCAGCGAATGACCGACGCGGTGCACGCCCTCAAGCCCGGGCTGCTCATCTTCCACAACAGCGGCCACATCCCGCGCGGGCGACGCGACCTGTTCCCCTACTTCACGCACCTGGAGCTGGAGTCCCTGCCCACCGGCGGCTGGGGCTACGACCACTTTCCCATTTCGGCTAAGTACTCGGCCACGACCGGTTTCGACTTCGTGGGCATGACGGGCAAGTTTCACACCACCTGGGGCGAGTTCGGGGGCTACAAGAACCCCGTGGCCCTGCGCTACGAGTGCGCGGCGATGCTGGCCTGGGGTTCGAAGTGCGGCGTGGGCGACCAGCTTCATCCCGATGGGCACATGGACGAGGACACCTATCGCATCATCGGCGACGCCTTTGCCCACGTGGAGGCCCGCGAGCCCTGGTGCAAGGGCGCCAAGCCGGCCTCCGAGGCAGCCATTCTCTCGGTCGAAGCCGTCCAGAAGCGCCATCGCGGCAGCGACGACCCCGACGTGGGGGCGGCCCGCATCCTGCTCGAGAACCACGTGAACTTCGACGTGGTGGACACCGAGGCCGACTTCGCCCGCTATCGTCTGCTCGTGCTGCCCGACGAGGTGACACTCGACGACAAGGCCCTGCTCCGCAAGGTCAAGGCATTCGTCGCGGCCGGCGGCACGCTCGTTCTCAGCGGCCGCAGCGGCATGAACGCTGAGGGCACGAAGTTCCTGGTGGACGTGGGGGCCAAGCCCGTCGGCCCCTCGCCCTGGCAGCCTGACTACGTGAAGCTGCTGAAGCCCAGAGGCGGCGCATCCCTGCCCTGCGAAGGCCTGGTCGAGAATCCCTTCGTCATGTATGAGCGGGCGCAGCGGGTGAAGGTGACCGGCGCCGAGGTGCTGGCCGAGGCCTGGCGGCCCTACTTCAACCGCGAGTTCCGCCACTTCTGCTCGCATCAGCACACGCCGCCGAGCGAGCCGGCCGGCTACCCCGCCGCCCTCCGCAAGGGCCGCGTGCTCTACTTCGCCCACCCCGTGTTCGCCAACTACCGCAACAAGGGCCAACAACTCGCCCGCGACTACGTCTGGCGGCTGATCGCCGACACCTACGGCCGCCTCGACGTCGAGGTGGGGCTGCCCAGCGGCGGCCGCGTGAGCCTGCTGCGGCAGGCGGCCCGTCGCCGCCACATCCTGCATCTCCTCTACGCTACGCCGATCAATCGCGGGCGGGGCATCGAGGTCATCGAAGACGTCGTGCCCCTCTACGACGTGCCCGTGTCGCTCAAGCTCAGGGCCCGCAGGGTCACGCTCGTGCCCGAGGGCAAGCCCTTGCGGTTCACCCGCAGAAAGGGCCGCATCGAGTTCACCGTCCCGCGCCTCGAGATGCATCAGATGATCGCCCTCGACGACTGAGGGCAAAGGCAAGTCATCCCCCGCACTTGCAGGAAGAGCCGCATGATCCGCCAAGCCTTCGTGATGTCGGTGAATCCCGGCCAGGAGGCCGAGTATGAGCGACGGCACCGGCCCATCTGGCCCGAGCTGGAAGCCACGCTCAAGGCCCACGGCGTCCACAACTACTCGATCTTCCTGCACCCCGAGACCCGCCAGCTCTTCGCCTACGCCGAGGTCGAGAGCGAGGCGCAATGGGCCGCCATCGCCCAGACGCCCGAATGCAGGAGATGGTGGGCGCACATGAAGGACGTGATGCCCGCCAATCCTGACGATAGCCCCGTCTCCCAGCCGCTCAAGGAGGTGTTCCACATTGACTGACCGCACCCTCTCCTGTCTGCTCCTACTCGTCTTTGGAGCCGTCGCCGTGGCCGAGGACATCAATCCCTATCCGCGCCAGCTCGTTCGCACCGAGTCGCTGATGAAGTGGACGTTCGAAGCGGGCAACGCGGGCTGGGCCGCACTGCACGAGTGCACGGTCGCCGCCGAGAAGGGGGTGCTGAAGATCACGTCCACCGGCCCCGACCCGTATCTCCGCAGCCCGGCCTTCAAGGCCGAAGGGCCGCTCGCCGTGCGGTTGCGGATGAAAGGCGCAGCGGACGGCCATGGACAGATCTTCTGGGCCACCGCGCAATCGTCCGGCATCGAGGAAGCCAAGAGCACCCGCTTCGACATGACCCACGACAGGCAGTGGCACGACTACGAGGTGCCGCTCGATGCGACGGGCACGGTGACGATGCTCCGCCTCGACCCCGGCACGGCACCAGGCGAAGTCGAGGTCCAGTCTGTCGAGCTCTGCCGCCTCGTCCGCCACCCCCTCGAGATCGTCAAGGTCGAGTCGGGCGACGGCCTGGCCGTCGTCCAACTGAAGAACCACGGGGTCGAGCCAATCGAGTTCACCCTCGGCGGCAAGGCGGCCACTATCGCCGCCGGAGCCGTCGAGCGGTCGCTCCTGAAGCTGGATGCCAAGCAGCCCTTCGAGGCCGTCGCCATCGCCATCGAGCCCAAGGGGCTTCCACCCATCCGCCGCACCCTCTTCGTCCACCATTCCAATGCCCAGACGGACTGGGTAAGCCTGGAGAGCAAAGATCTCATCGTGCGCGTCGCCCGCGACGCCTCCGGGGCGCGCATCGAGCGTGCGGGAAAGACCGCGGCCATCATCGCGCCCCTCGTTCACACGAACGGCGTGGTGCCGAAACTCGAAATTGACAAGAGCGTGGTGACGGACGCCGCCCCCTCCGTCGCGTTCCGCGGCGAAGGTGTCTCCATTCTCCTGATGCTCCGCAACGACGAACTCTCCGTGCGGATCGTGAGCGACAAGCCGTGCGAAGGGCCCGTCGTGCGCGCCATCGGGCCGCTCGAGGCCGGCCTGTTCGCGGGACTCGAGTATCTCGGCAAGGGCGAGCGTTCGTCCTCTAGGCTCGATATCGAGACGCCCGAGCACGTGCGCTACCAGCCTGACATCCTCAAAGTCACGATGCCCCTGATGGCCTGCGTGACTTCGCTTGTAGTTCCGCCTTCAGGCGGTCTGAGAGATGGGGAGGGAAAGGCAGAAGACCGCCTGAAGGCGGAACTCCCAACAGCGGTGGCTGTGGCTTGGGAGGACATGTCGCTCCAGCCCGTTTACGCCGTGCCGAACTTCTTCGACGGCACGCCTGACCACCGCATGGCCCTGCGCGGCACGAAGATCGAGGCGGCCATCCTCGTCCGGCCGGCCAGCATCGAGGAGGCGATCCTCTGGGCCGTGAAGCGCCACGGCCTGCCGCCCCTGCCGCCCGCGCCGCGCAGCCCCGAGGCCCAGGCCAAGCTATGCCTCGACGCGCTCAACGGCCCCCTGAAGGGCGAGGGCGGCTGGGGCCATTGCGCCGAGCCGAACTGGAAGCGCATGCCCACCGCCGACCACGCCTCGACGATCTGGCGCATCACCGGCGAGGCCCCGAAGCTCGACCGGCTCGTCCCCGGCGGCGCCCACGTCCCCAACGACGCCATCTGGTTCGCCACCGGCCGCGCCAAGCAATGGCTCGAAATGCGGTCGGCCCAGGCGCAGGGCCTCATCAAGAGCCAGAAGCCCGACGGCTCCTGGCGCTATCAGGGCCAATACCAGAAGGGCCACTACGAAGACACCGCGAGCGGCCACTGCGCCCGCCCCGCCGCCACGCTCCTGGAGTTCGCCCGCCTGACCGGCGACAAAGCTGCGCTTGATGCGGGGCTGAAGGCTCTTGACTACATGAAACGCTTCGACGTGCCGCGTGGGGCGCAGACCTGGGAGCTCTCGCTCCATACCCCCGACATCCTGGCCTCGGCCTATCTCGTCTGGGCCCACGTCCGCGGCTACGAGTTGACCGGCCGCGAGGACTACCTGGCCGAGGCCCGTCGCTGGGCGCTCAGCGGCGTCCCCTTCGTCTACCTGTGGACGTCGAAGCCGGTCATGCTCTACGCCACCATCGCCGTCTACGGCGCCACGAGCTGGCGCGCGCCCAACTGGATGGGCCTGCCCGTCCAGTGGTGCGGCGGCGTCTACGCCTACGCCCTGGCGATGCTCGCCCCTCACGACAAGACGCTCGACTGGGCGCACCTCGCCCGCGGCATCCTCATCAGCGCCGAGCAGCAGCAATACCCTGACGGCCCGTTCGTCGGCACGCTCCCTGATTCGTTCCACCTGGCCGCTCAGCGCCGCCAGGGGCCGAACATCAATCCCTGCGCCATCCTGAGCCTGCGCTGGGTGCTCGATGGCCAGCTTGACTCGTTGGCGGTCGCGGCGGACGCCAAGCACCGCGTCGTCGCCCCCTTCCCTGTCGAGCTCCGCGACGGCCAGGCCCACATCAAGGCCCGCAAGGGCATCACCTATCAACTCCTCGTTGACGGCCACCGCATCCGCGACGTCCAGTCCGAGGGCAACGACCTTGTTCCCTTGAATTGATCGCGCGAAGGCAGGGAGACCCATGGCCACGAAACGCCGCTACACGAATGAGCCTATCGGGTTGGAGGTCATCCCCGACTTCCTGCCTCCGCCTGAGAAGCTCGTCCGGCGGGAGGAGACGGTGAAGGTCACGCTGGTCCTCGACAAGTTCCGCGTGGAGTTCTTTAAGCGCCACGCCCGCAGGAGCCACGTGCCCTGTCAGCGCGTCATCCGCCGCGTGCTCGACCTCTATGCCGCCCGCCATCGGTGAGCCGCTTCCCTCGCCTTCTCAAGCCCGGCAGCCTGGTCCTCAGTTACGGCGCCTTGACGGTGAAGCGGGTCTCATTGGACGCGGCGCCGCGGGTCTCCCACCGCACGGTATGCGTGCCTGCTTGCGTGACGTCGCGCGAGAGGTCGTATTCTCGTTCCCACGCTTCGTTCACCCCCATCGTTGCGCGGCCCGTCCACACTGAGAACAGCGTGCGGTTCTCCTTCCGCTCGCCGTCTACCACCAGCGTCCCCGTGAGGAACGGAAGGAAGTGGAGCGGGCCATCGCTCACGTTCTCCACGTAGAGCACCATGGGCATGGGCTTGCCCACGACCGCGTCCGTGGGCGGTTCGAGGAGCAGGCGGGCCTCTTTCGTGGGCTCTCCCCAGGTCGCCGTGAGCCGAAGCAGCGACCGCCGCAGGCTGCGGTCCACGTTCTCCTCCAGGAGCTTCACCAGGACCGGCACGGCCTCCTGGCAGCGGAGGGCCGCCAGGGCTTGAGCCGCCTTCGCCCTGCACCTAGCGTCACACGAGCTACGGAGGATCTCCAGCAGGGTCGCCGCGGCGGGGGCGTGGCGGAAGCGCCCCAGGGCGTCAACGAGGATCCAGCTCCGCTGGCTCTGTCTCGGGAGCTGGAGTGCCTCCAGCAGGGCCGGCGCGGCGTGGGGGTCGCCGATATCCCGCAACGCGCCTGCCGCGCTCTCGCGCAGATCGCTGCGAATGGCAGGGTCCTTGACGATCGTGCAGAGCCGCGGCACAGCCTGTCGGTCGCCCAGCGCGCCCAGCGCCCAGATGCTGACCTCACGGGCGCCAGCCCACGGGTCATCCAGGCCCTTGCGAAAGACTGACACGGCCGGCACGCCGAGGCGCCAGAGCGAGACGGTTGCGCCTGCGCGCTGCCGGATATCTGGACAGTGCTCCGCCACGAGGCGTTGCGCGATCTCATCGGCCTCCCGCGTGCGCGGGCCGTAGACTTGACTCGCGCTCCACCAGTTCTCGCCCCGCAGGCTCGGCCGGGTGAGATCGAGTTTCCACAGGGTCTCGCCCAGCTTGGGGAACGTGGCCTCGGCAATGACGCGGCACCCCTTGCCCACCAGCACGCAGTCCCAGTACTCATCGAAGGCGGCTCGGTACCTCATGATCCCGACCCACGGGCGCGGGAGGAACCAGAACGAAGCACTGGCAGTCCCACGCTTCGCCTCGACAAGGAAGGCGACCGGCTCATAGGTGAACCAATGGCGCGGAATCGTGTTCCGAGCGGTCTCGGCGATCTCGAAGTCGGGCAGCGCCCGATGCACCAGGGCCACGAAACCCTCAGCTTCGTCGTCGCTGGGCCACTCGCCCCCGAACGCGGCAGAGATGCCCATCAAGCATGCGGCGGGCAAGGCGCCGAGCCACAAGGAAAACTGTGTGGTGCGTCGCCAGTCCGTCATGGCCTGACTCCGTGTTCTCAAGAGCGAGTCTAGCAGGGCTATTCCCGGAAAGCAATAGGGTGCTCTTGCCGTCACTCCACCAGCACCAAGCCGTAGTAGTTCTGTTCGCAGTCGCGGGAGGCGACGACGGCGATGGGGAAGCCGGCGGCGCGGGCGGTGGCGAAGACGTCTATGCCGCAGGCCTCCATCGCGGGGCGGGCATCGTCCTCGTGGCGGCAGGCGCCCTCGAGGTTGCAGGTCTTGCACAGGCGGCACGGGCCGCAGGCGTAGGCGAACGCCTTGTAGTAGCCGGCCAGGAACACCTCGCGCTCCAACGCCACGACGATCTTGCGGATGTCCGCCGTCCGGTCGCCGTGGACGAGGATGGCGGTCTTGAACTCATCGAGGATTCTGCGCGTGCGTTCGGGCGTGGGCGAGTAGGGCGGGCAGTTGCGGCTGCTCGCATAGGCCCCGCAGCCGTACTGGCACTTCAGCCGCACCCATTCGCCCGTGAACACCTGGCTGGTGGGCACCAGCTTCGCCTCCTTCGCGCCCAGCTCGACGGCGCGGCGGAGGAAGCCGTCAAGCGGTGTCGGGTGTTGGGTGTTGGGTGTTCGGGGACCGGCGAGTGCCGCTGTCTTGGCCCTTGTTCGTTTCATGTCTTCTCTGCTCCCTCTGCTCCTCTGCGCGAGACTCATTTCCTCTCGCCGCGGATGTGGGCAACCGCGAACTCGCCGGGCGCGTCGCCGGGGTCGAGGCGCAGGGCGGTGATCGTCTGCCCCGCCCACTGGGCGTGCTTACCCACCTCCAGCCGATAGTCGTGGAACTGGCCGTCGGCGATGATGGGAAAGCGGAGCGACTTGGCCTCCTCGAAGTCGGGCGATGCCTTGGTGGTCCAGAAGAGCTGGGCCGATCGCCCGGCCGTCGCCCGCAGGCGGACGAGGAGGACGGGGCAGGCTTCGCCCTTCATGTGGACGAGGCTGCGGACGATGTAGGGGTCGCTGCCCGTTGCCGTGCCGCAGAGGGCGCCATCGCGGACGGCGAGACCACTGATGTCGTGCGCCGCCGTCCAGCCCTCGGCCGAGCGGGCGAACGTGAAGTCCAACCGCTCCACAACCGTCGGCAGCCGGTCCACCCGCCGATAGCGGGTTCCCTCCACGCGTACCGCCCACGTTCGTAGTGCGGCCTTCAGGCCGTAGCCTTCGGCCGGCGCAGGCGGGCCGACGCGGATCGAGAGATAGGCCAGCGCATCGTCATAGCGCCAGCCCGGCTCGGCCCCCTTCTCGACCTCCGCGCGCTCGGCGAGAGGCCTGCCGTCGAGGAGGACGATGGTCGGCCGAGCAACGTTGGCGATGAGGACGCAGCCCTCCTCGCCCGGCGGATACCCGGCCTTGAAGGTGAGGAGATCGCCGTCCCACGAGGTGTCGCTGATCCTGGCCGTGGCGGAGATGTGGATGCGGCGCTCGGGGCCGGAGAGGAATGAGAACAAGCCCTTCGCGGGACGGGGACGTCCCGCCCACAGCATCACCGTGGAAGGTTCCTCGTCGCGGCCATGGAGCAGCAGGATGTTCTGGATGATCTGGCGGGGGACAAAGACCCAGGGGCATTTCTTGCCGTCAATCGCGCTGATGTTGTCGGGCCACAGCGCCACGTTCTCGCCCTCACTGTCCTGCTGAAGAATGGCGCTGCGGATGATCAGCTCGGCGAGGCGACGCCAGTCCTTGCTCTGGTCGTATTCGGCCAGCTTCAGGAGCGCGGTCGCGTAGCGAAGGCCGTTCCACTGGACTGGCCGCCCGAACCAGGAGCAGGTGAACCACGTGGCGCCGTAGACGGGGATGCTGGCGCCGAGGAGCCACGGCTTGTCGGGCGGGTTCCACAGGTAGATGAAGGGGATCCCGCGCCGCGCCCAGGTGACGGCGTCGCGGAGCCAGCGCTCGTCGCCGCTGAAGCGATACGCCTCGATGTAGGCGTCCACCGCGTCGGCGGCGGCCAGCAGGTCGGGCGTGTGGACGGGCACCTCCCACACCTGGGCCGCGCGGGGCACGCGAAAGGTCTCCATCAGGCGGAGCGTCTTCTGCATCCGCTCGTAGGCCTCGGCGTCGCCCGCGATGCGCGCGTAGCGGAGCACCTGGAACGCCTTGTTCGCGCAGGTGCCGACCTCGACTGCGTTGTCGGGGCCGAGCTCGTGATAGTCCTTGCCCACGAAGGGGCCGTGGCCCTCCCGGTCGGCATCGAAGCGCCAGGCGCCGTCGTCGCCCATCGTGGCGAGGAGGCCGGCGGCGTGGGCGGGATTGGCGATGGCGAGGTCGAAGCGGCCTGGGAACCGCATCGCATCGAGCCGCGGCTCGGTGTGAAGGAGCGGCGCCACCTCCTCCGCCCGCTCGCGGCACTGCTTCCGCACCGCCTCATCGGGGCTGACGAGCGCACCGAGCAACAGGTCGGCGGCGAAATGGTGCGGCCTGCCCTTCTTCGACATGATCGGCCCGCCGCCCTTGCTCGTCCACCACTCCTTCGTCTCAGGCACCCAGAGCGACTTGAGGTAGGCTTGCATCGAGAACTCGATTTCCTTCTCGTATGACCCGTGCGGCAGGGGCAGGGGCTCTGGCAGGCCGTAAATGCGAATCCACTCATCCACCGCCGCCAGCGCATCTCTCGCCTCCCCGTCGGCAAGGATGAGGCCACGAACACGGAGCGTCTGGCCGGCCTCGAGAGGATACGGTTGCCAATCGCCGGGCTTCATTCCCCTGATGAACTCGGGGCCCGCGGGCAGCAGAAGGCCGGCGAGATGCGAGCGTTGCCCTCGGCGGACGTCGGGGGACTCAAAGATCACGGACGGCCGGTCGCGCGTGCCGTCCCACTTCTGGTGGACATCCCACAGCAGGCCGACGGCTCCGTGGCGGCCGTGGACCCCGATGGCTGGGATCACTACCATACTTGGGGGAGGCATGGAGCGGTCGCGGTCCGGATGGTTCGCCGCGATGTCAAGACTGCTGGAGGAAAGCTCATCGCCTACGAGCCACTCGAGTCCGGGGAAGACGGCCTCTTCGCGGTCGAGCACGTAGAGGAGCGGGCCGCCGAGGCAGGCGACGTTCATCGGCACATCGCTCCCCAGCTCGCAGTCCATGAGGACCCAGGCGTTCTGACGGCTCAGGGAGAAAGCGACACCCGTCCACCTCGAGCCGCCCAGGAATCGTCGAGCGTCAGCGAAGCGCAGGCAGGCCACCGATTCGGTCGCCTCGGCGCGGGGCATCTGTGAGGTGAAGCCGCCGCTTTCGCGGAGCGTGTCACCATCCTCGCTCTGATAGGTGAACGGGGCGAGGTGGAGGAGCCAGGCGACGGTGCGCCAGCCGTGTGGCGTCCTGGCCGCAAGCTCGCCTACGCCGAAGCCGAAGGCATTACGCCGGAACGCGAGCCGCACACGTTCGTTCTCGATGAGGGCATAGTGTTCGGCGGCGACGGCGCGCAGACGGCCCGAGGGGGCGGGCAGCCTCACGGCTGCGCCGACGATGAGCGTCGTGCCCTGGCTCGGCTTCTCCCTGACATTGGCGGCGCGGACCTCCGCATGCACAGGGGCTTCAGGACTCTGCGCCTGGGGAGTATGCATCGCGCGGGCGACCCAGGCCTGGCCCGGTAAGAGCTCGGGGAGACCCCGGCTCGCCTTGCTCTCACCCAACGCGAAGTCCACAGCAGGCGAGAGCAGGATGGCGTTGCCGGCGTTGCGGATGACGCACTCAAGGGCGATGGTTTCGCCCACGGTCGCCACCGGGGCCGTGGGGCCGAAGCTCTCCAGCACGAGCTTGGGCGCGACGGCGATGACGTCGGCAGCCGCGAGGGCGCCCGAGGAAACGGTGAGACGGATCGTGCTGGGCCCCTCGCGGCGGCCCTGCACGATCCAGCTTGCCTTGGCCTTGCTTTCGGCGGCGACTCCGCCCAGGCGGAGTTCGACGGGGCTGGCGCGGAGGCCGGGCTGGGCGGAGAGGGTGGCGCGGGTGTCGGGGGCGGGGCCGTCGCCGACGTTTTCGATGAGGGCGGAGATGGTGCAGCGCTCGCCAGGACGCTTGGGGTCCTCGTCGAGGCGGAGGCGGCTGATGCGGAGGAGCGGGCCGACGGTCTCGACGTAGGCGAAGTCGTCGAGGAGGAGTTCGCCTGCGGCGCCGAGGATGCGGGCGGCGAAGTGGACCCATCTGGCCTTGGGGTCGCCGGTGAAGTCGTACTTGAGTCGGCCCTGGTGCCACTGGCCGTCGCCGATGTGGTCCTTCGGCACGTCGAAGATGGCGCGGGGCGAGTCGGTGCCCTCGATGGGGACGGCGTTCATCGGGATGGCCTGGATGGTGAGGCGGGTGCCTTCGGCGGCGGAGAGGGCTTTGTACCAGAACTCGATCCCGCCCTTGAGTTGGGCAATCATCGCGCCCTGCTCGCCGCTCTTGGGCTTCCAAGCGCGGTTGAGGCCGGTTTCGGGGGCCTTGGTGTCGGGGGTGCGGAGGAGGCGGAGCGCGGTCTTGCCGGAATGGACACTATGGACATCATGGACGGCCTGGACGGTTTGGCCGACGGGCTCCCAGCCGAGAGGGAAGCCGTTGGGGGCCAACTCCTCGAACGAACCGTTGGTGCAGGGGTTGGGCGGCGTGGCGGCCCAGGGGCCGCTGAGGAACGCGAGAGCCAGAAGCCACGCGGGCATGTTCTCCTCCTCTCGCCGGCGAGTGTAGGCCGGGGCGGACGCCGCGTCAAGCCCGGCGGGCGGGGCCGCGCGTGGGGCAGTTCGCCCATAGTGGCTCAAACCAGGGGGAGAGGGTGAGCAAGAATGATGGAATGCGTTGGATCGGCGATTCTCGTGCGTTTGTCCATACTTGCGCCCTCCGGGGCGTGAGCCAGTATGGGTGGAATGGCGACAATCGGCGATTTGCGGGGCTGTAGCCGTAAGCGCTGCCGTGCGAAGGACATGTGCGGGGCAGCCCGGGGGCGGGCACGCAAGTCCAGAACGGCAGGGCGCTTGGGACGCCGCGTCGAGCTCGGCTTGATCGCGCCGTCGCCCGTGGCGTAGAATGCGGGGCGGGGAGGAGAGCAACGTCCAGGCACTGAGTGAAGGGGGTCTCGCTTGAAGTGCATCCTTCTTCTGGCGGCGTGCGCGGTTGTGCTGGGTGCGGGCGGGTGCTCGCGGTGGCAGGCTTCCGCGGGCGGGCGCGGGGCGATTCGGCTGCTGGGGCGATGGGACGCGTCGGGCGCGCCCACCCGCCTGGTGACGGTGAACCCCGGTTCGTCGTTCGAGTTCCGCTACGAGGGCACGACGTGCGTGCTGCACTTCGACCGCTCGGGGAACAAGCCGCCGCTGCCGCAGCTTTGGGTGCAGTTCGACGGCGAATGGTCGAAGCAGGTGGTGGATCGCGACCAGGTCGTGCTCGGCGAGGGGGCGGAGGCGGGCCGGCACCAGGTGTGGGTGATCGTGAAGGCGCTCGACGAGCATCAGGCGCGCTGGAAGCCGCCGCTCGTGGCCGCGCTCACCCTTGCGGGGGTTGAGGTGCCCGAGGGGCGACTGCTGCCGGCGCCGCGCCGCCGCAAGCTGCTCTTCGAGGCCATCGGCGACTCGATCACCGAGGGTGTGCTGGCCGTGCGCGCGGGGAAGCTGGAGGAGTGGACGGAGATTGCGGATGCCCGGGCGACCTGGGCGTTCCAGACGGCGCTCGCCCTTGGCGCGGAGCCGCGCATCATCGGGTTCGGCGCCCAGGGCGTCACCAAGGGCGGCAACGGCGGCGTGCCCCCTGCGCCGCTGGCGTATCCTTTCGTCTACGACGGCGTGCCGGCCCACGAGGTGCCCGCCGATATCGTGGCCATCAACCACGGCTGCAACGACGGCGGCGTGCCGAACATCGAGAACGGCTACCGCAACCTCATCAAGCTGGCCCGCCAGCGCAACCCCGAGGCGGCGATCTTCTGCCTCGTGCCGTTCGCCCAGGTGCACGAGCGCTCCATTCGCTTCGCGGTCGAGGGCGTGCACAACGAAGGGGATGCCAAGGTCTACCTCGTCGAGACCAAGGGCTGGATTGACCCGAAGGCCGACACGACCGATGGCGTACACCCCAACGCCCAGGGCCACGAGAAGGCGGCGAAGCTGCTCACCGAGGCCATCCGCCGTACCCTGCGGCGGTGAGCACGCTCGCCGGGACGTGACCTTGCACAGAACCTCCCGCGGGTTGCCGACCCGCGGGAGGTTGGAGGCCGAGGAATCGCCATGCGTCCGTCTTGCCTTGCCGCGCTTGTCTGTATCGCCATCGCCGCCATCGCATCAGTCTCCGCCGCAGGAGCCAAGCGAATGACGCCGGAGGAGCGGATCGCGGTCGTGCTGCGCGAGACGCAGCCGTTGAGGTTCCCCCGCGGCGAGCGGCTGCCGCTCTTCGTGTGGCCCGCGATGGACCTGCCCGGCGACGAGGCCCAGGTCGAGGCGACGCTGCGGGCTCTCGACGCGCGCGGCATCGCCGCCTGCGCCTCGTGGCACCCGGGCAGGAACCAACAGCAGTCGCTCGACCGCGCCCTGCGGATGAGCGCCCTCCAGAAACGCCTCGGCCTGCTGGTCAACATCAACGCCAACGCCTGCACGTACAGCATCTGCGACGGCTCGGATGCCACCGCGCACCTGGACGCCGAGGGCAAGCCCTTCTTCGATACGTCCTCGGAAGGCAGGAAGCTCGGCTGCCCCTTCCGCCTCCAACACCGCTACCCGGCCATGCGCGAGCAGGTGGACTTCTTCTGCCGCGCCTACGCGGAGAAGGGCGTGGAGCCGAACTTCGTCTTCGCCGACTGGGAGATTGACGGGCCGATCGAGTGGAACGGCGGCTGGGACGCCGCGAGGCGCTGCGCCGTGTGCCGCAAGAACATCCCGAAGATGGACGACTTCCTGGAGTTCCAGAAAGCCTATCGCCGCCTCCGCAGCGAGATTCAGCGCGAGTGCTACGCCAGCGTCGTCCTCAAGCGCTTCCCCAAGGCCCTCGTGGGCAACTACGGCGTCTATCCCCACGGCGGCTGGCGCCACTGGTACGACTACTTCGAGGGCGACCCGCCGAAGGGCTGCCCCGTGAAGCTGGACGGGCGGGCGCCCTACCGCCCGTGGCCCGTTGAGGAGTTCGCCGACTGCGGCTACACCTTCGCCATGCCTGTGGTCTACACCTGGTATCGCATCTGGAGCTGGTACGACTGGCCGCAGGGCGATTACCGCTGGTTCTACGCGCTCTTGCTTGAAGCGAGCGGCGTCGGCCAAGCCACGCCCGCGGGCACCCCCATCATCACCTTCGTCCACCACACCACCACCTCGCCGCCCAAGGACCCCGATCCCGCCGTCAAGCAGTTCAGCAGCGCCGCCTATCGGGAGCTGCTTTGGCACATGCTCCTGCGCGGGCACGCCACCTTTTTCCTCTGGTGCCCCGACAACGAGATTGCTCAGGAAGTGAAGCCGCTGCACGAGACGTGGGCCGCGGCATTGGAGTTCCGCGAGTTCCTCGACAAGGGCGAGCCCGTGACGTTCGACGTGCCCAGACAGCCCGGCCCGGTCGTTTCCGCCCTGCGCCTCGGCGATCGCCTGCTCGTGCGGCGCACCGACTTCACGGACGCCCGAGGGCCCGTCGCCCTGAGGGTGGGGGAGAAAACTCTCGCGGTGCCGCGCGCGGAGGGGAAGAGCCAGGTCCTCCCCCTGGCCGACTGACCGCTGAGTTACCTGCCCACCTGTCGGCCCAGGCTGCGGCCCAGGCGCTCGAGGGCCTCGGAGCGGTCGTAGGGGTCGAGGTGCACGTTGACGAGGGAGAAGCAGGCGGTGTTCTCGCGCGCCTGGGCGAGCGCTGCTTCCAGCTCGCCCTCCGTGCGTGCCTCGCAGCCCCAGCCGGCGCCCACGAGGCGCGGCATCTCGTGGTAGGCCCAGTTGGGGATGTCGTTGTAGGCCCCGTCGTGGATGAAGCGCTCGGTGGTGTAGCCCTTGTTGTTGAGCACAAACACGATGGGGTTGAGGCCGAAGCGGGCGATGGTGGAGAGCTCCTGCCCGGTCATCTGGAACGCGCCGTCGCCCACGAGCACGATGGGCCGCAGGCGCGGCTTGCCGATCTGCACGCCGAGGGCCGCGGGCACGGCGAAGCCCATCGAGGTGTAGTAGGCCGGGCTCACGAATTCGGTCTTGCGGTGGATCGTGAGGTCGGCCGCGCCGAACAGGCTGTCGCCCGGATCGCACACGACCGCGAAGTTGTCCTCGAGGAACTCGTTGAGGCGCGCGAAGAAGCGGCGGACGGTGATGGGCCGCTGGCGGTGCACGCAGAAGGGCTTCTGCGGGCGCTTCGGCGGCGCGGCCACCTTGCGCCGCGGCCCGATCGGCGCGCGCAGCAGGCCGCGCAGGAAGTCGTGCAGCGTGACCCCCTCGAAGTGATGGTGCCGGATGGCGATCCGCTCGGACGTCGCGTGGATCGTGCGGCTCATGTCCAGGTGGGCCGTGAAGATGCCCAGGTCAATGTCGGTCAGGAACGCCCCGAGGATAAGCACGGCATCGGCCCCTTCGACCGCGCGCCGCACGTCGTCGCGGCCCATGCCGCCCTCGTAGATGCCCAGGTACTGCGGGTGGATTTCGGAGATGACCGACTTGCCGAGCAGCGTGGCGGCCACAGGATAGCCCGACCGCTCGACGAGGTGCACGAGGGTCTCCTGGAGGCCGAAGCGGTGGAGTTCCACGCCGGCGAGGATCACGGGGCGCTTGGCCGCCCGCAGCATGGCCGCGGCTTCGGCCAGGGCCTCGCGAAGGGCCTCGGGGTCGCTGTGTGGCTCCTCGCGTCCCAGCGGCCCGGGCGCGGCGCAGGGGCGGTCCACCAGGTCGCGCGGCAGCTCCAGGTAGACGGGGCGCTTGGCGCGCAGGCAGGCGGCAATCGTGGCATCAATCTGTTCCGGCGCGTGGTCGGGGTTCTCCAGGGCGGCCGACGCCACGGTGACCTGCTCGAAGATGAGCTTCTGGGTGTTGAAGTCGCGCACGCGGTGGTGGAGGAGCGGCGAGCGGATGCGCTCGCGGAGGCCCGGCGCCCCGCTGATGACGATGACGGGCGACTTCTCGGCGTAGGCCTCGGCCACGGCGTTCACCGTGTTGAGGCCGCCCACGCAGTAGGTGACGCACAGCGCGCTCAGGCCGTTCACCCGCGCGTAGGCGTCGGCCGCGAAGGCCGCTCCCGCCTCCGAGCAGGTGCCCACCACCTCCATCGAGCTGGCCTCCAGCAGATCGTAGAAGCTCAGCACGTAGTCGCCCGGGATGCCGAACACGTGCTTCAGCCCCGCTTCCTCGAGGCGCTGCACGAGGTACGAGCCTACCGTCGCCGACTTGGGCATGCGAGTCAACTCCATTCCTGCCGTGGAATCTCCGCGCCTTTGAGGATGTGGAGGAGTGTTCCGATGGGGATGGGGAGGCCCTTGTGATGGGGAATGATCGCTTGGAGGCCGGTCTCGGGGTGCCGCCACTTGCGATGGCAGCCGCGCTGGACGAGGAACTTGAACCCGTGCGCAGCAAGCAGCCGCTCGAGTTCCGGCGCGGTCATTCGGCGGACCCTGTGGCTCATCCCACAGCCACCTCGAGCACCTTCGCGCCAGGGGCGAGTTCCACGTCACTCGGCTCGAGGTAGAGGGCGATGGCTTCTTTAATGTTCTCGAGCGCCTCCTCCTCTGTCTCGCCGCACGAGGCGCAGCCAGGAAGCTCGGGGCACCACACCGCCCAGTCGCCAGTCTCGGGGTCCTGCTCGACCACGATGCGCCATTTCATTTATCGCTCTCCTGCCCCCCTTCCATCAGTATAGCCTGCGCAACGTTCGTTGCAAGCGGGTGTCTCTCGCTCACCTGACGACGAGCCAGTGGAGCGTGGCCCCTTCGGGCGCGGGTTTGTCGAAGGCGACGGCGAAGCCCTTCTCGGTCTGCTGGGTGACGGCGCGGGCGGTGAGCCACGATTGCTCGATGAAGACGGCGTAGGCGGCGTCGGGCTCAGGCTGGGGGAAGGCTACGGCGAACGATGTGGCCCCGGCGGGGATCTTGGCGGCGATGCCGCGGAGGTTGCGGGCGGGCTTCTCGGTGGCCGAGAGGCCGCCCGCGCGCACGACCCCCGCGCCGCCGGTGTCCACGTTGCCGCCGCGGACCTCGAGGTCGCCCGTCTCCGGCGAGACGCCGAGCGAGGTGCGCTGGCCACGCCGCGTCGCCCACTGAAGGGTCTGTGGGCGATTGGGCTGGCGGAGCAGGATGGCCGCGTCGGCGAAGTCGGCCTTGCAGTCGAGGCCCACTTCGGCGGCGGACTCGATGGCGAGCACGGAACCCCACGCCGGGCGTCGCGTGCGGCTCTTCGCCGCGGCATCGAGCGTCGTCGGGCCGCCGCGGACGGCGAGGCACTGGTCGCGCGGCACGGTGCCCAGGTTCGCAATGTCGAACACGGGCGAGGGGAAGGCGCCGGGCACCTCGTCCCAGAGGAACGCCCGGAAGGCCAGGGGCTTGAAGGGGTCGGGGCCGATGGCCTGCTCGATGGGGTCGCCGGGGGCGAAATCGTGCGGCGTACCGCGATCGGCATAGGGGGCGAGCACGAGGGTCGTGCGCCCGGCGATTCCCGCCGACGGGCCGCCGGGCGTGACGCCGCGCGAGAGGTCGCAGGGGTAGGCGCCCGGGGCGATGATGTACCGGAGCGGGCGGAGATGCCCGTCGCGGCTGTAGTTCTCGGGGTCGAAGAGGGTCGGGCTGCCGGCGCTCTTCGCTCCCCACCAGAAGCGGCGGATGCGGAGGTCCTTGGTGCCATCGGCGTGGGCCGTCAGCTCGGTGATCTCGTACCAGCGGCGGAGCCGGCCTTCGACGAGCTCTGACGGCTCATCCACGGCGAAGAAACGGCCGATGACGGCCTCGGTCCACGGGCAGTCCTTATCCCCACGGATGAGGCCGCCCATGCGCAGTTCCTTCGCGCCCTTCTGCACGCCGTCCACCAGCGTCGTCGGATAGGCTTTGCCCTCGAGCACGCTGCCGCCGCCCGCGTCGGGGTCGGAGGCCGAGCTGGGAGCGACGATGAGCACGCGGCCCCCGGTGATGGCCTTCGTGGGGTTCAGGTTGATGAGGGGGCGGGTGTTGGCGAGGGTCTCGGCGTTGGCGGCGCCGGTGTAGACGACCTCGCCCGTTTCGGCGTTCGCGGCCTGCACGCTCGCGCGGAAGACGTTGGTGAGGCTGCGGATGTAGGTGGCGTAGCAGACGCCGTTCTCGTCGCCGGCGGCCGAGTGCACGTCGCCCATGTACCCGAAGTCGGTGGCCACGAGATAGGCGTCGCCGCAGGCGTAGTGGTGGCGTTTGACGAAGAGGTCGAACGTCTGGTTCGCCGCGTTCGCGTTGGTGGTCATCACAAGCGGCTGGGTGTGGTTCTTGTTGTGCACGATGGCGCCGCGTTCGTGGTCGCTCGTGGTGTCGGCCACGAAGTAGGGCTTGCGCCGTTCGGGGTCGTAGCCGAGGGCTTTCACCCACACGCGCGCCACGCCGCCGCCGTAGCCCGGGCCGCCATGCACATTGAGGAATTGCCCCACGAAGAGGCCGCGAATCGTGGGCACGTAGAAGCGGCGGTCGGCGCCCGCTCTCACAGGCTCCTGAAGCCAGTCGAGGTAGCTGCTGGCGCCGTGGACGATGTTGTTCTCGATCTCCATCGCGGGGTAGAAGCCCCAGTGGGGCAGGCTGTCGCCGGGCGGCATGCGCAGGGTGCGGGCCACCTTCCAGCCGGTCATCTGCGGCACGCGGACCGTGAGGGTGCCGCCGCGCAGGTCGAGCACGGTGACGCCGGGGCCGGCGCGCCAGCCTTTGGCCGGCGCCGGCGGCGGGGGCTCGCGACGGAGCGATTGGCCCGCGTTCTCACAGCTCCAGCCCGCGGGCGCCTCGGGCGGGATGATCAGAACTCCGCCCGGATCGCCCAGGGCCGTCAGGGCCTTCTGGAACGCCGCCGTGGCCTCGGCCGGGGTGCCGATCGGCCCGAAATCCGCCAGCGAGTGCACGGTCTCTCCTGCCGCCGCCCCCGCGGTCGGCGAGAGCAGGGCCCACACGGTGAACACCAGAAGCCGTCGCATACGCGCTCTCCAGTATCGGGGTCGGAACATGCGATGTCAGCATAGGGCATGCCCTGGTCGAGCGCAAGCGGCGGAGAGCGGGGCATTTGACAAGCCTCCCTGCCCGCGCTACCGTGTTCGAGAGGCCGAAACGCACGCTGGGGAGAGGAACCGAAATGGAGGATGGGACATGCGACGAGCCGTGGCATGGATGGTTCTGCTGGGGGCTGTGGCCCTGGCGGCCGACAACACGCCGCCCGAGGGCTTCACCGCGCTCTTCAACGGCAAGGACCTCACAGGCTGGGGCGCCGGCGTGGGCAAGCCGGCCACCGAGAAGCAGATCGCCGAGTGGAAGGTCGAGGACGGCATCATCAAGTACACCGGCAAGGATGGCGATCTGTGGACGACGAAGAGCTTCAAGGACTTCGTGCTGATGGTCGAGTGGCGGCTGCCGGCGCCGGGCGACAGCGGCATCTACGTGCGCGGCTCGTCGAAATGCCAGGCGAACATTTGGGTGAGCGAGCTCGGCTCGGGCGAGGTCTATGGCTACCGCACCGACGGCAGCCTGCCCGAGGAGATTCGCAAGGCGGCCACACCCTCGAAGGAGGCCGACAAGCCGGTGGGCGAATGGAACGCCTTCGTCATCACGGTCAAAGGCGACCGCATGACGGTCGAGCTGAACGGCGAGAAGGTGATTGACGGGCTCCAGATGGTCAAGTGCCCGGCCGAGGGGCCCATCGCCCTCCAGAACCACGGCAATCCGCTGGAGTTCAGGAACATCTACATCAAGGAGCTCACGGACGAGCCGGCGAAGTGAGCCTCGTGCCCGCCAGCGCCTGACACAAGCGGGCTGCGCCGCCGCGCGAGGGCGGCAGCCGATCGGAGAGCCGCCGGTTCCCCAGGGGGGCCGGCGGTTTCTCTATGGGGCGAGGTGGAAGATCGTCTTGACGCCGGCGATGATGAAGTGCACGCCGATAGCGATGATGAAGATGCGCATGATGCGCGAGGCAATGAGCAGGCCGAAGCTGCCGAGCAGCCGGCGAATCGGCTCATCGAGCCAGAAAATGACCCGCGTGAGGGCGAACACGATGGCGCCGGCCAGCAGGGCATGCAGTTCGCCGTGCCGCTCGACGATCAGCATCGTCGTCACGATCGCTCCCGGCCCCACCAGCAGGGGGCAGGCCATCGGCACGGCGGCGATCTCCAGCCCGCGGGGCTGCCGCCTCGCCTCGGCCGCCTCGGGCTCCCGCGATGTCACCATCGCGTGAATCCCCACCGCTGCCAGCAGCAGGCCGCCCGCGATCTGGAACTCCGGCACCTCGATCTGGAAGACCTTCTTCAGCACGAAGCGCCCGGCCACGGCGAACGCCACGATGATCACGAACCCGACGGTGGTGGCGACATGGTAGGCCCGCCGCCGCAGCCGCGGCTCCATGCCCTCCATCAGGTCCACGAAAATGGGCAGATTCCCCGGCGCATCCACGATGGCGAACAGGAAGATCACGCTGTCGAGGAGTTCGCGCACGCCACACCATGCCCGCCCTCCCGCAGGCCTGAAGGCCCGCGGGAGGGCCATTGGAGAGCAGCGGTCAACGGTCGAACCTGTTCACAGTCCCTTGAGGGCCGTGGACTTGCTTTTCTTCTCGATCTCAGCGGAGGTGACCTCGCGCCCGAGCTTCTGGGAGAGGTAGATGCCCTCGCTGACCTTCATGGTGGCCAGGGCGATGGCCGCGGTGTCAATGAGCTTGCACTTGCCGAGCAGCCCGGCGATCCAGTGGTGCTGCGGGCCGTCGTAGCAGGCGGTCTCGGGGAAGCAGGCGTGCCAGCGCCAGTCGCTGCCGCCGAGGTCGAAGGTGGCGTTCATCGGCATGTCGGCCACGGTGGTGAAGAAGCCGAACGGGCTGAGCTTCACGCCGCCCTTCGAGCCGGCGATCATCGGGCTGTCGGTGCCGTCCGAGTGAATGGCCCAGCTCTCCTCGATGACGAAGCTGATGCCGCCCTGGAGGCGCACGAAGCCGAGGCCCAGTTCCTCGACCTCCCACGGGGCCGCCTTGGCGCGGTCCTCGTACTTGTCAATCTCGTCGTGGGTGGCGCCGGTGACGGTCTGGATCGCCGGGTTGCCGATGAGGTAGAGGATGTTGGCGATGTGGTAGACGCCCATGTCGAAGAGCGCGCCGCCCTGCGCCGTCTTCCTGGTGACGAATTGCGGCGAGCCATAGCCGTCCACCCACGGGCGGCCGCGGCGGCGGAAGCCGTAGCTCTTGACGAAGTAGATCTTGCCCAGCAGCCCCTCGTCAATCAGGCGCTTGGCGGCCCGGGTCTCTTTGGAGAACAGCGTCGAGAGCTGAATCGAGAGCTTCCTGCCGCACTTCTTGGCCGTCTCGTACATGCGCTTGGCGTCGGGATAGGCGCCCGCCATCGGCTTCTCGCAGTAGACGTGCTTGCCCGCCTCCAGCGCCGCAATGGTCACCGGAGCGTGGTAGTTGTTGTGGAGGCACACGTCCACCGCGTCAATCTCGTCCATCTTCAGCATCTCGCGGAACTTCGTGAACACGCGCGGGATGCCGTTGGCGGCGGCTACGCGTTCCGCCTCGTCCTTGTTCACGTCGGCCACAGCCACGATCTCGCAGTCGGGCACGCTCTTGTAGGTGTTCACATGGCTCTTGCCGATCTGGCCCACGCCGATGATGCCGAGCCTGATCTTCCGACCCATTTTCCGCTCTCCTTGCTCCAGGGGCTGCGAAGCTGCTGCGTGGCGCACCGTGCGCCCATGCTGCGTAGCATACACGTCTGCTCTGCTTTTGCAAGCGGATGTCATGGCCGGAGCACACCCCGAGGGGGGATTGCGACCCATCGGCGCTTCCCGCTCACCGGCCGTCGCTGAGGCGGACGACGATGGACCGGCGGAAGGGGGGGAGTTCGATGACCGCCTGCCGGGCGATGAGCGGGGTGGAGCGATTGGCCCAAGGGTCGTAGACGAAGGCACTCGCCACGGGCCTGAGGGCGCCCAGAGGCCCCAGGTCCACGGTCGCGCCGCGGACCTCCTCGGGGGCCTGGCCGTCCCGCAGCTCGCTCATCCAGGTGTTGGCCTTGTCGCGGCACCAGAGGACGAGGGTGTGTTTGCCCCGGAGGGCGTAGACGCGCAACCGCGGGTGCTCGAGCATCAGCGGCTCGAAGCCCTCGGCCGGCGGGTCAAGGCCCTTGACGGCCTGGGCGAAGCGCCCGAACTGCCACCAGAGGTCGTTCGCAGCCACGTAGACATCCCAGTGCCAGCACTGGCCGCTGCCCGCGGCTCCCGCGAAGAAGGGGGCGAAGAGCACGTCGTGGAGGATGATGCCGGCCTTGTCCTTGGCATAGAGCTTGAAGGGGCCGGTGTGGCGCGGCTCGACGGCGCCGCTCTCGGCCAGGATGACGGGGCGCTCGGGCTTCAGGGCGAGCAGCTCGCGCACCGCGTCGGCGGCCAACACGTCCACCGGGCCGTGGCAGACCTCGAGCTTCGCGCCCAGGTCGAGGTAGCGGTGCACCTGGGCCACGTCGTTGCCCTTCATCGTGGCGAGGCGGCGGTAGTTGTCGCGCGCCCAGTCGCCATCGTAGCTGCCCAGGCTCTGCATCGCCAAGTTCCGCGGGAAGAGCTTGTGGAGTTCGGCGAGCATCGTCTCGCTCCAGGCCATGTAGTCGCCGCCGTGCACGCAGTTGACTTCGTTCCATAGCTCCCAGCCGTAGACGATGGGGTCGTTGCCGTAGCGGTGGGCATACCAGGCGAGTTTGCGCTTGAACTGCTCGCGGGGCGGGTCAGTGTCGAACCAGTCCTTGGTCGAGGCGGCGGGGCCGCTGCGCGAGGCGTGCTGCACGGGGTTGAGGGCCCAGGTCTTGCGGGGCGAGGCGGGGTCAATCTCGCGGAAGTGCTCGAGGGTCATCTTGATGCGAATGCCGTGCTTGCGGCCTAGGGCGAGGAGGGCGTCTATGCGCTTCGCCTTCGCTTCATCATAGGCGCCGGCCTTCTCGTGCTCCACGTCGAAGAAGCCGATGCTCAGCCACACGCGCAGGTGGTTGGCGCCGTGGGCCGCGAGGGCCTTCATCCAGGCGTCGAACTGCGCGAGGCCCGCGGCCTCGTCGCCGCCGGCCCTGCCGGGGTGGATCATGTTCAGGCCGATGGGGATGTAGGGCTTGCCGTTCGTGAGCTCGAGGTAGCGCGGGTCGCGCGGGCTGACGCGCACAAACGCCTTCGCATCGTCTTCGCCTGCGAATGCCCCCGCAATTGCCATGGCCATCACCCCCAGAAGAGCAACTTGGCGCTGCATCGTCTGCCTCCGCGAATCAGGGCGCCAGCACGGCGAAGAAGCCCTCCTTCGGGTCGGTCTTCTCCTTGCCAGGGTCGGCGGCCTGGGGTTGGAGGGCGTCCTTGGTCGTGAAGATGTCGGCGGGGGCCTCGCCGCCGGCGAAGACGGCGCGGAGCTTGCCCTCGACTGTGCGGGCGTCCACCGCGTGGGCGGCGCCGTTGCCCAGGCGGGTGCAGGCGAGGCGCGTCTTGAGGTCGGGCGACATCACGAGGAGGAACGCGCCGCCCGTGTAATCGCTGCCACTGGGGTTGAGATCAATCGGCAGGCCGAACGCGGCGACGCCGACCACGTAAACGCGTCCCGCCTCGTCGGCATTGATCTCGCCGGTCTTGGTCGCCACGTAGTTGGCCCGGCCCTTGGCGAGCCGCCCGCAGAACTGCTGGCCCATGAGGTAATCGCCCGTGGCGGGCTCGTAGCGGGCGAAGAAGCACTTGTGCTCGGCCCGGGAGTTGTGGAACTGATGGTAGTGGTCGCCGCCGGCGAGGGTCACCTTGGCCATGATGTCGCGCGGGCTGTAGCGGAAGATGTGGTTGCCGCCGGCCACCTGAAACGTGACGTAGAGCTTGCCGTCGCGGCCGATCGTACAGCGGTCGCCGCGGGCGTCGGCCATGTTGTTCCCGCTCCGGTTGATGAAGCGGTCGGACTTCTCGTCGGTGTCCCAGTTGTAGTTCTCCCACTTGCGCGAGCCGTCGTAGGCGAGGCCGAAGATGTAGGGGATTTGGACGGGCTCGCGCTTCTTGCCGTCGAAGGCGTGGGCGTTGCGGAAGCCCGTGAAGACGACGGTCTTCGACGCCCCGTCAATGCACACGTCGCAGGTGAAGTTGCTCCCCTTCGCCGTGCCGAGCGGCTTGCCGTCGGGGTCGAAGACGTGAATGCTCCCGTCGGCGATAGCCGCGAAGTGGCCGTCTTTCGCCGCGTCCACGCGGGTGCAGTCCTTGAACTCCTTGCGGAGAAGCACCTTGTCGCCCGTCGGCGAGAGCTTGAGCAGGCCCTCGGCCCCCGCGGCGAGATACAGATTGTCCCTTTCGTCGAGTGCCAGGTCCTTGAGTTCCTTAGCGACTGCGGCGGAGCCGAGCAGTTTCCTGCCATCGGGGCTGAGGCGCAGGACGCAGCCATTCTTCCCTGCCTCCACATTCGGCCCGGCCACCTTCACCCCTGGCCCGAGATTGGCCGCCAGCACAATCGTCCCATCCCCCTGAATCCGCGCCCCAACCACGCGGTCGTCGAAGCCTGGCGCGCCGAGGAATGAGGCGGAGGTGATGTGGAAGTCCCCCGCGGCCTGTGCCCGAACACCTGACGCCAGCGCGAGAGACACCATCGCAATCGCGAACGGCCTGCCGATCACTTGTCGCTCCTTGCGTCCTTGAACACGACCTTGAACACGTTGGTTGCCTTGGCAATCTGTGCCTCCGCCTTCTTCAGGAGTGCCTCCGCGGCGTTCCTGATACCCTCTTCGTCGTCGAAGTCGACGACCTTCTCGGTCGCGGTGAAGAAGCGACTGTACGTGGCATCCGGGCGGAATGCCAGCTTGCTCAGCCCAAAGCCGGCCTCGCTGAGAGCTTGGACGCATGCGAGCCTGAGTTTGCTGTCCGCCATCTTGCCGACCTCGAGTCCGAGGTGGATCCCGCCGCGACGGAGCTTCTGGAGCCAACAGTAGACCCACCACTTTGGAACGAGGTCCTTCCACACCAGAGGGGTGAAGAAGACCATGCCGGGCTTGACGACGAGAATCTCGTGCTGTTTCCCCTCGGACAACACCACCGTAACCACGTCCTGAAAGCGGCTGACCGCCCCATGCTCGACTATCAGGTCAATCGCTTCGCGGTGTTTCCGGTAGATCGCCCTGCACAGGTCGGTGATAGCCTTGTCCTGCATGGTCAGCCTCCGCAGGGTTTCCTCGTAGTGAGAGAGAAACGTGGCCACTGGCACGGCAAGCTGACGATGCCGCTGGCCCCTGATCCGCTCGATGACCCGCAGAAGCTGGGAGTAGCTGTAGGGGATCCAGGGAGAAAGCTCCTCAGCCTCCTCGCCGCGCTCCTCGAGGGTCAGGAGGACGGGCAGCATCCTGGCGGCAGGGAATTCCTTCTGCGCGTCCTTGTAGTACCTCTCAAGCTGCTTCTTGCTCACGCCGGAGCGCACTTTGTTCTCGATGAGGATAACGACGGGATCGCTTGCGTGGACGATGACCAGGAGGTCGAAGTGGTGCCACTCCCTGCGCACCTCGACGTCGCTGAAGTCCAAGAGTTCAACTTCCGCAGCCGAAAGGCTAGGGGCTTTCTCGCCACTCTCCAGCAGGATGTTGGACATAACGCGGCGCAACACCACGTCGCCAAGCCCGTGTGACCCCTTGGGGTCGAGGAGCCAGGCGAGCGTGTTGCTGTGGCGGATCTCCTCGGTCTCGACTTTCAGCGCGCGGAAGATGTTGAACGTCGCGAGCCGGGCCGAGAGTTCCTCAAGCTCGGGATTGTCGGCCAGGAAGCGGTCGAGTGCTGCCTTGGCTTCGGCCTGCTCTTGGGGGGTCATGTCACGATGCCCTCTCGCTCTACACGGCCATGCAATAGGCCACGCACATTGTATGCCGCACCGGATAGGGCGTCAACCCAACCTCCCGCAGGTTGTGAACCTGCGGGAGGTTTCCTCAACTGCCTTCCCGCGGGTTTCCTCACCCGCGGGAGGTTAGGGGTCGAGAAGGTAGCGCTTGAGTCGCGCCCGCATGCGCGCCTCGCCGATCTCATCTTCAACGAAGCGGCGATACTCCTCCGCGGTCGGGAACCGCTGGCGAATGAACTCCCCATCTTTCAGCGTGCCGGCTCTCTCCCCGACCCATTCCTGGTAGTTCGAATAGGCCCACTCTTCCGGGTGGGACACCAGACCTGCGATGACAGGATTGAGGTGGATGTACCTGCACAGGTGCTCGACGTATGCCTCGCGGTCCACCAGCACGTGGCGGAAGCGCCCCTCGAACAATGTGCCCCTGCGCTGACGCTCGCGGTTCAGCGCCTGCACGTAGGCATTGAACACCAGGTTGATGAGGCGGGAAAGCGGGGCCTCGCCCTCCTGCCTCAGCAAGAGATGATAGTGGTTGGGCATGAGACAATAGGCGATCACCGTGGCTCCGCAGGGGCCTCGGTACAGTTTGAGCAGCCGCAGGCAGTGTTCATAGTTGGCGGGTGTGAAGAAGATAGCTCCTCTTCCCGCGCCCCGGTTGAGGATGTGGTAGTAGTGGCCAGGGGCAAAGGCACCGCGCCTGTAGGGCACAGCCGACCCTCCTTCGATTCGACCTCCCGCGGGTTCCAAACCCGCGGGAGGTTAGAATGGGCGGTAGCAGCGGATGTCGTCAATGGCGGTGACGGCCTCGCCGCGGCCGCCGAAGAGGAACTTGCCGGACTCGGCGACGGCGACGCCGATGCCGCTGCCGGTGCTGAGGCTCTGGATGTCCAGGGTGCCAACGGGTTGGCCGTCAACCGAGAGCGTGGCTTTGCCGCCCTTCCAGGCGAGGTCGAAGGCGTGCCAGCCCTCAAGCCCCAACCTCCCGCGGGTTTCAAACCCGCGGGAGGTTACGCGCTGGCCATCCTTCGCGCCCGGCTTGGATTCGAGGCGCTCGAAGAGGATGCCCTCCTTGTCGAGGGAGATGGCGAGGGCGGAATCGCGGGGCACGGAGGCCCCGCCCACAGTCTGCCGCGCCTGCCTGGGTGTCGTGGAGAAGATGAGGCCCTGCTTGCCGGTGAGGCGGGCCTGGAAGGCGAGGCGGCCCTCGGCGTCTGTGAGGTGAAGCCGCGGCCAAAGGCGAATGCCGTCGCGCCCGACGCTCAGGGCCTGGCCCTTGACGCCCTGGGTGAGCGGGGCATCGGTGGGCTCAAACATCGAGCAGCCGAGCGCCTCGTCGGCCTCCACGATGCGGCCTGAAGGCCGCACTACGAACTCGCGGTCGAAGGAGGCGTAGAAGCTCTCGTCGGCCTTGAGCAGTTGTCGCTCGATGAGGTGGACGGCCGCGAAGTCGCGCTGGAGGACGGGCACGCTGAAGCCGCGGCGGGTCAGTTCCACCGCCTCGCCCGTCTCGGCGTTGAGGGCAACGGTCTTGCCGCGGCTCAGGCCCAGGCCGCCGAAGTCCACCAACACGTCCACGGTCTGGTCCTTGCGCGCGGTGTTCACGACCCAGACGATGGCGCGCGGGGGAGGACCTCCCGCGGGTTTGGAACCTGCGGGAGGTTTGGCTACGTGAGCCGAGGCGAGGCAGTCGGGCGTCTTGGCCGCGACGGGGCAGCCCTTCTTCCAGTAGCCGAAGAACTCCACGTTGTCCTCGTAGAGGCGGGCCTCCTGGGCGAGGACGTTGTAGAAGGGCACCTGTTCGGGCAACACGTCGTGGGCCATCACCCAGCCGACGAATTGGTGGGTGTGCTTTGGCTCGTGGACGGTGGCGTGGCGGGACGATTGGCACATCATGGTCATCACGCCGCCCGCGCACTTGGCCGAGCCGATGGCCCGCAGGCGGCCGGCGGGCAACACCTCGAGGTAATCGGCGTTGAGGTCGGTCGGCTCGACGTTTTCGCCCTCGAAGAAGATGTCGCCGAACCATGCGTGGTAGGCGGCGCCCGACGATATGTGCTGCCAGAGATTCGGGGCGAGCACGCCGTTCTCGTGGAACATGATCTTCAGCCGCTTGAAGTACTCGCGCTCGCCGAGATACGAGTAGCCGGGCTGGAGGCGGCCGTCGGGCTTGAAGTAGGCGCCGCCCGTAAGGAAGTTCTTGTCCAAGCCCAGATAATTCTCGTCCACGTAGAGGCCGCGGAAGCCGGCCTCGCGCACCCATTTCTGGTAGTGCCACACGCGGAAGTCGTTCGGCCCCTTGCCCTGCGTGGTGTTGCCGTTCGAGAAATCGCCCGGCGTCTCGCCCCAGTCCACCACGTAGCCGGAGAACTCGTGTCCCGCGTAGTCGCGATAGCGGGCGATGGCGTGGGCGATAGAGCCGACCATGGGGCGGTGGTCGGTGTTGCGCGGGAACTGGTCGAATGCCTTCTTGGACTTCTCGAGGCTCCACGGATAGGGGGAGCAGTAATAGGGCCACAGCACCGCCCAGTCGGCCTGGCTGTCGAACCAGAAGTAGGTGTTGCGCGCGCCGAGGAGGTCGCCCTTGCGGCTGGCGCAGATGATCGAGCGCCAGCCGGGCGGCAGAGGACGCGACGGGAAGGTCTGGTAGGCCCACTTGATCGTGGTCGGCTGCTTCAGTTCGGTCGGCAGCTCAATGAAGTGGACGCGCAGCGTCACGGTGCCGTCCTTGCGGATGATTTCCTGGGTGGGGTGCGAGCGGTCGGTCTCCGTGCCCCAGCCCTTGTCGTTGTCGGCGACCCAGATGAAGGCGCGGTCGGAGTTGGTGAGCCAGATGTAGGGCACGAAGTCGCCGAGCAGCATGCCCGAGCCGGTCTGCTGGCTCGACCAGTAGGCGGGCGTGACGTCGTGGGTCGCCGCCCAGCCGCCGGCCGTTGTGCAGAAGTGCGTGGCCTCTTCTTCGGGGAAGACGACCTCCAGTGTCAGCTTATCGGCCTTGCCGCTGAGGGTCCATTCGTTCAGCGTGAAGCCATCGAACTCCACGCGGGTCTTGGCCTCGACCTTGATGCCGCCCCCTTCGCCGGTGCCGGCGACGTCCACCTGGGCCTCCACGTGGCGGACGAGGCTGGGCGCAGAGGGCACGACCTCGATGGGTTTGCCGCCGCTCACAGCGACGAGGCGCATGCGCTTCACCTGGTCCACCCCGCCGTTGTCGGCCTTCTTCAGCAGGCCCAACCCGTCCAGAGCGAGCAAGCGGTTCCAGACGCCCACAGTGCCGTTCTTCCAGGTCGCAGGCGGCCAGGGCGGGATGACCTTGTCCGTGATGCCGACCGAATTGTCGGACCACTCAAACCTGTGGCGGAGGAGGCCGACCTCCTTCGATTCGCTCTTGAGCGGCTTGCCGTCGGCATCCTTCACCGTCACCTCGACGAGGACCTTGAGCGGCTCGGGCGTGGGGCTGGGCTTGGGGGGCTTGCCCTCCTTTGCCAGCTTTGCGTTCTCGGCCTCCGCAGCGTCAATCCGCGGCCAGTCGGCCACGGGGATGCGCAGCTTGTCGAGGGCGAAATGGGTGGAGGAGTAGCAGTGGCGGAAGGGCTGCATCGCGAAGCCCATCAGCTCCTTGTTGTTCTGCGTCGGGTCGAGGAGGCGGATCGCCCCGCCGGCCACCTTCGCGCGGTCGGGCAGGTCTATGATGTCGGCCCGCACGATCATCACGTTCGACTCGGGGCCATACATCGCGCGGAAGTCGAGTTCCTTGACCTCGGCCTTCTCGGGCCGCACGGGCTTGGGGCTGGGCGCCCAGCCGTTCACCTGGAAGGGGAAGCTCTGGCGGAAGATCACGCGGGGCACGGAGGCCCCGCCCACAGCCTGAGTGGCGGTGATGGTGAAATGGCCGGCCTTCTTCTCGTTCATCGCCTCGGGCGGGACGGCGCCCGCGAACTCAAAGGGCTTCCGCTCGCCGGCGTCGAGGGTGAATGCCTGCCTGATGATCTTGTCGGTGTCAGCAAACGTTGGCTCCTTGTGCCAGCGCAGCTCGAGGGTTACCTCGGCCTTCGCCTTGTCGGGCGCCACGATGGCCATCGGGAGGCGGTAGTTGCCGCTGAACACGCTCGTGACGTTGAACAGTTGCACCACCGCCGAATCGTCCACGAGGTGCACCTGGGGGTGTTGGGGGATTTCGCTGAATGCCTGGGTGATGGACCACGACGCCTGCGCCCGCGGCTTGGCCCCGTGCGCCGTGCGGCACATCAGGAACCGCCAGACATCCCCACTCTTCACGCCGTCGAACCCGAAGTCCTTGATCGGAATGCTCGCCTCCAGGACGTAGTGCGTCTCGCTCTCGGTCACGGCGGTGGTCCAGTTGCCCTTCCAGCCCTGGGCCACGTAGCCGCGGGTGGGGATCATCTTCTGGTCGAGCACGGCGGGATAGGTGTTGATGATGTTCTGATAGGTCTCGGGCACGAGCGTGGGCGGCGTGATCCAGATCTCGACCGACGGGTCGCCGTAGTCGTAGTCGTCGTTCTCTCGCACCGCCTTGCGCAGATACCACTCGGCGTCGGTGCGGCGGCAGTTGAAGAGGAAGTAGAAGTGCCGCTCGTCGTAGCCCAGGGCCACGGTCGTCTCGGCGGTCTGAAGCTCGTGCTCGAAGGGCGCGATCATGCCGGAGGTTGTGAACGCCTTGTCCCACTCGCCGGGGGCGATCCTGCCGTCAATCGTCGGCGGTGCGATCTTGCGGGCCGTGAACTCGCCGATGGGCAACCGCGGCTTCTGGGCGGCGAACGCCGCCGAAGCCGCCACGAGAACTAATAGCGCAGAGGAACGAAGCCAGCAGTTCATCGGGGCGCACTCCATCGAGGTGGTGACGGAACCGGGGAGTAATATATCCGCGCGCGGCCGCCGCATCAAGGCGCGGTCGCTCGCGCGCAAAAGCCTTGCCGAACGGGGCGTTCCGGTGTAGACTCAGGGGAGCGCATGGCAGGGGGCAGTTGGAGCCGTGGCCTGCACGTGGACCGTCAGGAGGGGCGGCCGGTGAGAAGGCACCCGGTGAGCCAGATACGCGAGACCCTGCGTCCGTCGCTGCATCGCGTGGTGGCGGGCCTGACGCTGGTGCTCGGCTGCGCGGCCTCGCTGGTCGGCGCGCACCTGGCGCGAAGGGCGGAGGAGCGGCGGGTCGAGAGCGCCTTCGACCGCGTGGCCGCCCACCACTTCGCCGCGGTGCAGAAGACCCTGGCGCTGAACCTCCAGGTGCCGAGTTTCGTCGAGAGCTTCTACGCGGCATCGCAATTGGTCGAACGCGGGGAGTTCCGCGCCTTCGCGGCGAACATTCTGTCGCGCCGCCCCTCGGTGGCGGCGCTCCAGTGGGCGCCCCGGGTGCTGGCCGCCGAACGGACGGCCCACGAGGCGGCCGCCCGGGAAGATGGCCTGAAGGATTACCGGGTCACCGAACTGGACGACCACGACCGGCCCGTGGCCGCCGGGCCGCGCGATGAGTACTTCCCCATCTACTACTCCGAGCCCCGGGAGGGCCTCGGGCTCCCCCTGGGCTTGGACCTCGCCAGCAACCTCGCCCGGGCGCAGCTCCTGGCCAGGGCCTGTTGCGAGGCCGCGGCGCTCCTCGATAACGGCCAGGCTGCCGGGCAGGCTCCTGACGAGCCTTGCGTCGCAAGCGTCTTTGCGCCCGTCTACCGCAGGAATGCGCCGCTCGCCTCACCCGCCGAACGCAGGGAGAACCTCCTCGGGTACGTCGTCGGCGTCTATCGGGTCCCCGAGCTCCTCGCAGAAGCGCTGCGCGACTTCGCTCTGGGTGGCGTGCGGTTCAACCTGTACGACGTAGTGGCCCCCGAGACTCAGAGGCTCCTGTGCTCGTACCCGGGCGGGCCAGCCTTGGTCGGCGTCCCGGCGGGCGGATTGCGGCGCGAGGCAGTCTTCGACGTGGCGGGCCGCCGCTGGCGGCTGGTGTGCGTGCCTACGGGCGACTTCCTGGCCGCCGAGCGCACCGAGTTGCCCCTCGTCGTGCTGGGCGCCGGCTTGCTGTTCACGCTCGTGCTCAGCGGCTACCTGGTGGTGCTGGTAGGGCGCGCCGCGCGGATCGCCAAGCTCGTGAATCAGCGAACCGAGGAACTGGTGGCGCTCAACGACGATCTGGCGAACGAGATTGACCGCCGCAGGTTGACCGAGCTGGAGTTGCGCCAGGCCCGCGGCGAACTCGAGGCACGCGTGCAGGAGCGCACCGCGGAGCTTCATCAGGCCGTGGATGCCCTGCGGGCCGAGATCCAGCAACGCATCGTGGCGGAGGAGGACGCCCTCCAGCGCACCGCGATGCTCGAGGCCAGCAACCAGGTGCTCCGCGAGTCGCTGACCTGCGAGGAAGACGCCGCCGTCGCCCGCGTGTGCCTGGCCGTGGCCGAAAAGCTGACGGGCAGCCGCTTCGGCTTCATCGGCGAGGTGAACGAGGCCGGGCGCTTCGACACGATCGCGCTCAGCGACCCGGGGTGGGACTCGTGCCGAATGCCGCACTCCGAAGCGACGCGCCTGATCCGCGGCATGGAGGTGCGCGGCCTGTGGGGCGCCGTGCTGCGCAGCCAGCGCGCGCTCATCGTCAACGACCCCGCAACGCACCCCGACCGCGTGGGCATCCCCGAGGGCCACCCGCCGCTCACCTCGTTCCTGGGCGTGCCGCTGAAGCACGCGGGCAAGACCATCGGCATGATCGCGCTGGCCAACAAGCCGTCGGGCTACAGCGACCGGGACCGCGAGGGGCTGGAGGCCCTGGCGGTGGCCTTCGTCGAGGCGCTGATGCGATCGCGCGCGGAGGCCGCCTTGCGCCGGGCCCACGCCGAGCTCGAGGAGCGCGTCCGCGAGCGCACCGCCGAGCTGGCGCGCTCGAATGCCGAGCTCGAGCAGTTCGCCTACGTGGCGTCGCACGACTTGCAGGAGCCGCTGCGCATGGTGCGCAGCTTCGTGGAACTCCTTCAGCAGCGGTACGCCGGGCAGTTGGATGCCGAGGCCGACGAGTTCATCGGCTTCGCGGTGGACGGCGCGGCCCGGATGCAGGCCCTGATCCGCGGCCTGCTGGCCTATTCGCGGGTGGACCGCCGCACCTCGAGCCCCGGACCCGTGGACTGCGACCGACTCGTCCAGAACGCCCTCCGCAACCTCCAGGTCGCCATCGCCGAGGCGAAGGCCCAGGTGACCCACGACCCGCTGCCCACGGTGACCGGCGACGAGACGCAACTCCTCCAGCTCTTCCAGAACCTGCTTGGCAACGCCATCAAGTTCCGCAACGAGGCGGCGCCGCGAGTCCACATCGCCGCCGCCCGCCGGGGGGCCGAGTGGGTCTTCTCCGTGCGCGACAACGGCATCGGATTCGACCCTCAGTACGCCGAGCGCATCTTCATGATCTTCCAGCGCCTCCACACGCGGGAAGAGTATGGCGGCACCGGGATCGGCCTGGCCGTGTGCAAGAAGATCGTCGAGTGCCATGGCGGCCGCATCTGGGCCGAATCGGCGCCAGGCCAGGGCAGCACGTTCTACTTCACCCTGCCCGTCAAGGGAGAGGAGAACCCATGAGTTGCCCCATCACCACGCGGGCCGTCGAGATTCTGCTGGTCGAGGACAATGCAGGCGATGTGCGCCTCACCCGCGAGGCCCTCAAGGACGGCAAGGTGAGCAACAACCTGCGGGTGGTGCGCGACGGCGTCGAAGCCCTGGCCTACCTGCGCCACGAGGGCAAGTACGCCAGGGCCGTGACCCCGGACCTGATCCTGCTGGACCTGAACCTGCCGAAGAAGGACGGCCGCGAGGTGCTCGCGGCGATCAAGGCCGACCCGGACCTGCGGCGCATCCCGGTGGTCGTCCTGACCACGTCGGAGGGCGAGGAAGACGTGCTCCGGGCCTACAGCCTCAATGCCAACTGCTATATCACGAAGCCCGTGGACCTCGACCAGTTCATCCGCGTCGTGAGGTCCATCGAGTCGTTCTGGTTCACGGTCGTGCGGCTGCCCACCGAGTGACGCCGCTTGAAAAGGAGTGGCCCCATGGATTCCCGGCACATCACGGTTCTGCTCATCGAGGACAACCCCGGCGACGTGGCTCTGATCCGGACGATGCTGTCCGGCACGCGCGGCCTGCCCGTCTCGCTCCAGTGTGCGGACCGGCTGGCCACGGGCCTCGAGCGCCTCGCCCAGGGCGGCATTGACCTGGTGGTGCTGGACCTGAACCTGCCCGACAGCACGGGCCTGGCCACCATCTCCCACGTGCACGCCCGGGCCCCGCACGTGCCGGTGATCGTGTTGACCGGCGCGGAGGACGAGGTGCTGGGCGCCAATGCCGTGTGGGCCGGCGCCCAGGACTACCTGGTGAAGGGCCAGGTGGACGGCTCGCTGCTCCTGCGCGCCATCCGCTACGCCATCAGCCGCCACGGCCTCCAGATGGCGGCCCACCAGCGGGCGTTGATGGACGACTTCACGGGCCTCTACAACGAGACGGCCTTCCTGAGCCTGGCGGCCCGCGACCTGGCGCTGGCCAACCGCCGGGGCGAGCACGTGCTGCTCGTGGTCGCGCGGGTGGAGGGCTTCGGCAGCTTCGTAGACGCCTTCGGCGCCCGCGAAGGCGAGCGCGCGCTGGCCGAGGTGGCCAGCGCCGTGCGCCATGCGTTCCGCGAGACCGACCTCGTCGCGCGCCTGGGCGGCAGAGAGTTCGGCGCGCTCGCCTCGAGCCCCGAGAGCGCCGAGCTGGATGCTCTGCTGGCGCGGCTGCGGGAGAACCTGCGGAACGTGCGGCCTCGCGTGCTGACGCTCAAGCTCGGGGCGGCGCGCGGAGCGCCCTCGGCGTTGCACACGGCGCAGGCGCTCCTCGCCCAGGCGCGCGCCCCGGTGGCCGAGGAACCCATCTCCTCGGTGTAGGGCCGCGCGCACGGCCGCTGCCCCCCTCCTCATGGGCGCCACAGCGTGCCGTCGGGCAGGCGGGCGACGGTCCAGGTCGGGTTCGCATCGTCACACGGGAACTTCGCGGCGAGGGCCTCGTCGAACTCCACCCCCAGGCCCGGCCGGTCGTTGGCCCAGGCGTAGCCGGCTCGGGCCTCGGGCAGCCCGGGGAACAGGTCCCGCACCGCCTGGTTCGGGAAGCTCCACTCCTGGATGCCGAAGTTGTGAAGAGCGAGGTCCATGTGGACGTTGGCCGCGACGCCCACGGGCGAGAGGTCGCCCGGCCCGTGCCAGGCGGTGCGCACGCCGAACGCCGCGCACAGGTGGGCCAGCTTGAGGCAGGGCGTGATGCCGCCGAGCTGCGACGGGTGCACGCGAATGAAGTCAATGAGGCGGCGGGCGACGAGCGGCGTGATCTCGCGCGGGTGGTTGAACAGCTCGCCCATCGCCAGCGGCGTGGCGCACACGGAACGGATGTTCTCGAACCACTCGAGGTCCTCGGGCGCCAGAACGTCCTCGAGGAAGAACAGGCGGTACGGCTCCAGGGCCTTGGCGAGCCACACGGCGTCCACGGGCGCCAGGCGCTCGTGAACGTCGTGGAGCAGTTCCACGCGCTCGCCCAGCGCGCGGCGCAGGAACTCGAAGAGGGCGGGGAGGCGGATGAGCTTCTCCTTGGGGTTGAAGTACTCGCCTGGCGGCGCGCCGGGCAGGGGAGGGCGGTCGCTCAGTTCCGTGCCGGGATAGCCGCCGAGCTGGCAGCGGATGTGCCCGTAGCCCTCGGCCATCCGCGCGCGGGCGGCGTCCGCCAGGGCCTCGGGCGTCGCGCCGTTGCAGTGGACGTAGACGGCCGCGGCCGGGCGGCACTTGCCGCCCCAGAGGTCGTAGCAGGGCATCCCGGCCAGCTTGCCCTTGATGTCCCACAGCGCCATGTCCACGCCGCTGATGGCGTTGTTGAGCACCGGCCCGTTCCGCCAGTAGCCGTTCACCATCATCGCCTGCCAGAGGTCCTCGATGTTGCGCGGGTCCTTGCCCACGGCGAACGGCCCGATGTGGTGCTGGATGGCGGCCTCGACGGCCCGGTGGCGTTGCGTGAACGTGGCGCAGCCGAGGCCATGGAGCCCCGGCTCGCTCGTGAGCACCTTCACCACGATGAGCCGCGCCCCTTGGGGCTGCGTGAGGAATGCCCGGACTCCTGTGATTCGCAAGTCGGCCATGTTCCACCCTTTGTTCCTTGGCCCCCCGCGGCGAGCTGGCGCCAGCATTCTAGGAAGTCGGGCCGGGGCGCGCAATGCGGGATGAACAATATGGACATGATGGACGACAGGCGGTCGTGCGCCCGGGCCGTCCGCAGTGTCCATGGTGTCCGTCATGTCCATTTGCCCTTGAGGTTCCGGTTGCGCGCGGCGGCGGCTCCGCGTAGAATCGCTGCGGCCGAACGTCCCCCGCACTGAGGAGCCGCTTCGTGAGAAAGCCCTTGAGACAACTCGGCGCCGCCACCCTGGCCGCGCTGCTGGCGTGCTCGACGGCGCAGGCGCTGATCCGCCCCGACTTCACGCCGATTCACCTCGTCCACCAGAGCGACCTGGTGCTGGCGCTGACGGTGGGGCCGGTGGGAACGGGCGGCGCGGTGAAAGCCGACATCGCGAAGGCCCTCAAGGGCAAGGCGCCGGCAAAGGCGCCGGTGTTCGACTTCAGCAAGTCGCCCGGGCCGCAGGTCGAGGCGTTCCAGAAGCTCATCGGCCCGGCGGCGCGCGAGGCGCTGTTCTTCACGGGCAGGTTCCGCCCCGAGGTGCCCGACGGCGCGGGCGCCGAGCCTACCGCGGCCGGCCTGCTGCACGTGCGCGGCCACTGGTTCCGCTTCGTCGGCGCGGAGGGCGGCGTGTGGCTGCTCGACGCGCTCGACTCGGAGATGGAGCAGACCTGGGCCGGCGGCACCGACATGCTGCGCCGGGCGGTGGACTATATTCTCACCGACCCCGCGCCCTCGGTGCCCGTGAAGAGCATGGCCAACTGGCTGGCCCCGAAGCAGATCGCGAGGCTCGACGGCACGGTGCGCGGGGCCATCCCCGTAGACCTGGCCGGCGACGGCCGCCTGGCGCTCCACCTGCTCAGCGATGCCGGCGACCGCATCCTCCTGTGGAATGCCCAGACGAAGGCTCTCGACGACATGACGCCGCGGCTGAAACTGGGCGCGAAGTCGCGCTGCGCCGCCTGGGCCGACCTCGATGCCGACGGCCGCCTCGACCTGGCCTCCTTCGACGGCGAGGCCCTCACCCTGTGGCTCCAGGCCGCCGACGGCGCCTTCGCCGCCAAGCCGAGTGGGGTGAACATGAAGGGCGGTTGCCTGGGCCTCGCGCCCCTGGGCCTGGACGACAAGGGACGCGTCGGCCTCGTCGTCAGCACGGCGTCGTACCCGCTCGTCGTCGCGGCAGGGGAGGGGGGCGGGTTCGAGGGGCGGTTCCTCGTGCCGCCCGTGGCCGGCAAGTTCATCGGCTCGGGCCTGGGCGCGGCCCGGCCCTGCCTGGTTGCCGACCTCGACGGCGACGCCCTGCCCGACGTGCTCCAGCCATTCGCCAAAGGCGGCGTGTTCTACAAGGGCCGGGCGCTCGGCGCGTTCGAGGGCGGCGCCCTGGTCGAAGGCTTCGGCACAGGCGAGGGCGACGCGGGGGCGTTCGTGGGCGACTTCGATGCCGACGGCCTGCTGGACGTCTTCGTCGCGGGCGACGAGCGCCCCTTCCTGTGGCACAACCGCACCGCTGTGGGCGGGGAGGCTCTGCCCCGCGTCGGCGCCGAGGACGGGGGACGAGGACGGGAGACGAGGACGATGGCCTTTGAGGAGACCCTGCCCGTCTCGGGCGAGATCGCCTACATCTCGAAGCCCGGCGGCATCGGGGGCATGGCCGGCGACCCCAACGGCGACGGGCGGCAGGACGTGTTCATCGTTTACTCGAACCGCGCGCCGCACATCTTCTTCAATCGCGGCTTCCGCAGCTTCGGCCACGCGCACGAGTTGGACCTCGATGAGAACCGCCTGCTCGAGGCGGCCAAGGAGGGCCAGCAGGCGGGCTGCCTGGCCGACCTGGACGGCGACGGCGCGCAGGACATGGCCCTGGTGCTCAAGAACGGCGAGCTGTGGGTCTGCCTCCGCGACGCCGGGGGCGTGCCGCCGCTGGCCCTGCGCGCGGCGCTGCCGCCCGGCGGCTACGCCGGGCCGCTCACCGTCACCGCCTGGGCCGACAAGCGCTGCCTGGGCGCCTGGAACGTGTCGCCCGGCACCGCCGACGCCTTCTTCGGCGTCTTCGAGCCCGGCCCCCTCAAGCTTCGCTGGCAGTTCCCCGGCAAGCCCGCCCAGGAGAAGCAGCTCATCGTCGAGGACAAGCCGATTCGCTTCGTCCTCAAGCCGTGACAGGAGGCGCGCGATGCGGGTCGCTCTCTTGTTGGCACAGGCATCTTGCCTGTGGGCGGCTGGGGTTGACGCGCTGCCCGTCAATCAATGGGTCAAGCTCGACACAAAGAAGGAGCCGGGCTACGCCTGGAGCGCCATCGTCTACGTGCCCAGCCGCGGCCAGGTGCTCCACTGGGGCGCGGCACCCAGCGGCAAGCCCGAGCACGACGACGTGCGGGCCTTCGACATCGAGAGGCTCGAATGGGTCTCCGACTACCCCTCCGCCCCCGCCGAGGACTTGCGGAAGGCTGTTGACACCGAGGACCGGGCCAAGTCGGTGCGCATCTGGGGCCGCTGGGCCCCGCTGCCCGAGACCGGCCGTCCCGCCCCCTCGTGGGTCCTCAACGCCGTCACTTACGACTCGAAGCGGCGGCAACTCGTCTACGTCCTCAAGGGCATGATGGCGGCCTACGACCCCGAGAAGCGCACCTGGCGCGACCTGAAGGCTGAGACGGAGCTTTGGGGCAAGTGGTCGCTCAACCCCACCACGCCCTACGGCTTCTACGAGCGCGGCCTGCGCCCCGAGCAGGACTTCAAGGGCGAGCGCATCCCCGGTCCGCCCCCTGTCTACGGCGCCGGCATCTGCTACGACCCCGTCAACGACGAAATCCTCCTCTTCCCCCACTGGGGCAGCCAGAACAACGACCTCCGCTCCGCCACGGGCGAGGTCTCCGGCCATTCGGGAACCTGGGTCTACAGCTTCAAGGACAACGTTTGGCGCAGAGACACGATGTGCGACGGCAAGCCCCGCGTGCAGCCGCCGCCGCGCTGCGGCGCGCCGATGGTCTACGACGCGAAGGCCAAGGCCATCGTCCTCTTCGGCGGGCAGAGCGGGCTGGTGCGGAGCGACCTCAGCAATCCCGGCCGCGCCCCCGAGCCAGGCGCCCTTAACGACACGTGGCTCTACGACGTGGAAACCCGCAGGTGGCGTCAGGCGCCCCGCGACAGCCGTCCGCCCGCACAGGCTCAGCCCAGGCTCGTCCACGACGAGGCGTCGGGCCTCACCCTCCTGGTCACGCTCCCCGGCCGCTATGCAGGAAAGGGCAGCATCGCCCTCTGGTCGCTCGATGTCACCAAGGGATGGTCGAAGCGCCACGAGGAGCCCTGGCCGCACGGCGACACGAGTTGGGTGTCGCTCGCCCTCGACCCCAAGCGCCGCCTGCTCCTCCTCGTGCGGGACACCAGGGAAGGCCAGGAAACCTATGCATTCCGCCTAGACCTCAACAAGCTACCAGAGCAGCCAGCTCCCGTCGTGAAGGAGCCGCCGCCGATCACGCCCCAGGAAATCCCACCCGACGACCCCGCCTGGCTGGCGAAGCTCAAGGAGCTGCCCGCCAACACGTGGGTGCCCGCCAAGCCGCCCCGCGAGCCCGAACGCCGCGACTGGGGGATGATGGCCGCCGACCCCGTCCGCGGCCTCGTCTTCTACTTCGGCGGCGGACACTCCACCTATCAGGTCAACGACGTGGCGGTCTACGCCGTGGGGGCGAACCGTTGGTGCCACACGGTGGGCGACAGCAACTTTCCCATGCCGCCGCACGATTGGGACGGCTGCACGATGAGCACCCGCGGCGGCCCGCCCGCGGGGCACCAGCGCAACTCCTACGTCGCCTTCGACGGGCGGATGTTCGTCCACGCCGGCACCCACAGCCGCCGCTGGGACGCCGAGATTGCGAAGGAGAAGGGCACCCGCGTCGCCTGGTTCTACGACCTCGACCGCGGCGGCGTCTGGCGTCAGCGCGAGATCGCCGAAGTCACGCTCGGCGAGGGCGTCCCCGGCAGCTACGGCCGCCTCCACGTGGCCGACCCTTCAGGCAAGCTCTACGGCTTCGCGGGCCACCTGGAGCCGTACGACGGCCGCTTCTTCACCAAGGAAGCCTACTTCTCGGCCTACGACGCCCGCGAGAACAAGCTCAGCGTCCGCCGCATCCCCGAGCCGACGCCTGGCTGGGTGGGCGAGTGCCGCCCCTTCTGCCTGCGGCCCGACCGCAATCAGGTCTTCTTCTACGAGTTCCGCAAGGGCGGGGGCCACGCCACCTGGGTGTACGACATCAAGGAGAATCGCTTCACCAGCCTGGAGCCGAAGCGTCAGCCGCCGGGCGAGCCGGGCACGGTGGAGTACCTCGACGGCCAGGATGCCGTCTTCGCTGCCATCAAGGTCAAGGACGCCGTTGAGCCGTGGGTCTACTCATTCGCGCGGAATACCTGGGCGCCGCTGCCGACGAAGGGGGAGAGGGTGCGCTACGCCACCCCCTATGCACAACTGGTGTACGTGCCGAAGTACGGGGTTCTCGTCAATGTGCCCGACACGGCCGTGATGCGGCCCGATGTGAGCCAGATGAAGTGGGAGTGATATTGGAAACCTCCCGCGGGTTCGAGACCCGCGGGAGGTTGAGCCTGAAGAGGGGAGGCGCCGCACTACTTCGAGGTATCTACATACCCGCCGGCAGCGCGCTCGGGGAGCCAGCTATTCTGGTGGGTGTGGTCCGTGACGGCGTAGACCTTGCAGCCGCAGCCGTTGAGTTCCGCGAAGATGTCGTCGCGGGGCGTGGGCATCTTCGTTTGAGGCTTGTTGTCGAAGAGGCAGCGGCGGTCGCCCCATTCGTAGCTCACGATGTCCATGATGTCCACCGGCCGCACGCGGCCGTCGAAGAACAGGCAAGCCGTGCGCTTATTATGCCGCGGCACGGGCCGCCAGGCGGTGTTGTAGGCCGGGTTGTTGATGCCGTTGTCGTCGTTGGTGTACGAGCAGTAGAAGTACTTATAGTAGCCCACCTTCTTCTTCGTGGGGGTCCAGACGTCGGCCCAGGTGCGCCCGACGCCCGTATAGATGGCATTGAGGGGGAACCGAGTGTAGCCCATCCAGCACTCGGCCGCCAGGCCCGCCGTGTGCTCGCGCCACTCGGTGGGCACGCTGTACTGCTCGGTGGGCCGCCACTTGGGCACCGTGGTGTAGGCCTGCCAGACGGGATCGTTGGTCACCAGCCCCGTGTCGCACACCGCGATCTGGCCGCTCGGGTCGCTCATGCAGCTGAAGTGCGAGGACTGGCCGTACCAGAGGATGGGCGCGCCCGACGGGTGGCCGAGCATGTAGTTGGGGTAGGGGGTGAAGCCGGTGGGCTGGGTAGTCTCGTTGCCCATGGTATAGGGCCAGCACTGCTGGTCGGGGGCCAGGTTCTGGTCGGCCGCGTTGCGGAACTTGGCGCCGCTGCACGCCGTGGCGGGATAGTCCAGGCCATACTTGGCCTGGTTGAACGGATAGAGGATGGACTCCCCGTAGGGCGCCGCGTAGTTGAGGCCATAGCCGATGACCGCCTGCTTCTTGGAGGGGCAGGTGTACATCATGCACAGGCGCGCGATCTCGATGTGGTAGTAGGTGTCGTCGGTCACCTCGCTCTCCTTCTTGCCCGTGCGGTTGAGGTAGGAGAGCACGGCGTTCCGCCACGTGGCGGTGACGTTGACGTAGGGCGCCAGGGCCGCGTACCAGAAGGGGAAGCGCGTGGTCGAGCAGCGGGCGGCCGCGGCCGGATAGTCGTAGGGCGGCTCGACGAACGGGCCGTAGCTGGGCACCGCGGTGGTGCCGCCCGTCACGCTGATCGCCGGCGTGGTGCGCGCGCCCGCCGAGACCATCCACGACTCGAAGTCCTTGTTGTAATTGGCCATGGCCTGGCCGATCTGGCGCTGGTTGCTCAGGCAGTTGGTCAGCTCGGCCGTGGCCAGGGAGTGCACGATGGCCGGCAGGAGGAGACCCGCCAGGATGCTGATGATCCCGAGCACGACGAGCAACTCCACGAGAGTGAAGGCCCGCCGGCCGGCACGCCGCCGGAGTCGCTGCGTTCCAAGAACTGGCGTGTTCATTGGTTATGCACCCCCAGTTGGACTGCCCCTCGCCCGCCTCTGTGCGCACGCCCCCCGCTTGCATTATATCCCCGTGTCCCCAGCCTTGTCAAGCATCCGCAGAAGGGGGATGCGGGCCGGAATTGTAGGCAGGGTGATTGTCTCTGGAGCCTGAAGGGCTCGCATGGGATAGCCCAGGGCAACGCCCTGGGTTCAGCGGGGTCCACGGGTCCAGCCCTGAAGGGGCGAGATAGAAGCTCTCTATTCCGCCCTGTCAGGGCTGCCGCGGGGCGGTCTTGCTCTCCCAGGGCGTTGCCCTGGGCTATCCTATTTCGCTCCTTCGGAGCTCCCGCCGCC
>DAOOIT010000046.1 GCA_035384565.1 Planctomycetota bacterium
GCGGCCCCAACCGCATCGGCCAGGGCATCGAGTTCGACTACTGCTGCGTCCACGCCGTCTTCGCCGCCCAGGAGCTGGGCTACGAAGCCCTCATGGTCAACTCCAACCCCGAAACCGTCTCGACCGACTACGACACGGCCGACAAGCTCTACTTCGAGCCGGTGACGCTGGAGAACGTGCTGAACGTGGTCGAGACGGAGAAGCCCATCGGCGTCGTCGTCCAACTCGGCGGGCAGACACCGCTGAGCCTGGCCGTGCCGCTGGAGCGGGCCGGGGTGCCGATCCTGGGCACGCCGCCCGACCAGATTGACCGCGCCGAGGACCGCCAGCGGTTCGCCGCCGCCCTCGACCACCTCGGCTTCCGCCAGCCCGCCAACCGCTCGGTCCTCTCGCTCGACGAAGCCCGCGTCGCCGCCGACGAGCTGGGCTATCCCGTCCTCGTCCGCCCCTCCTATGTGCTCGGCGGCCGGGCGATGGAGATCGTGCTGAACCCCGGCGAACTCGAGCGCTTCGTGCTCCGCGCCTTCGAGGCCGCGCCCGACTTCCCCGTGCTGGTGGACAAGTTCCTCGACAACGCCATCGAGGTGGACGTGGACGCCGTGTCGGACGGCACCGACGTCTACATCGGCGGCCTGATGGAGCACATTGAGGAGGCCGGCGTGCACTCGGGCGACAGCTCGTGCGTGCTGCCCCCCCACACGCTGCCTTGGCACATCCTGGACGAGATCCGCCGCGAGACCATCGCCCTGGCCCTCGAGTTCCGCGTGCGGGGCCTCCTCAACGTGCAGTTCGCCGTGCAGGATGGCAAGGTGTTCATCCTCGAGGTGAACCCCCGCGCCTCGCGCACCGTGCCCTTCGTGAGCAAGGCCACCAACGTGCCGCTCGCCAAGGTGGCCACCAAGGTGATGCTGGGCAAGACCCTGGCCGAACTGGGCATCCGCGGCGACCCGCCCCGGTTCGGCGTGGCCGTGAAGGCGCCCGTGTACCCGTTCAACCGCTTCCCCGGCGTGGACGCCGTGCTCGGCCCCGAGATGAAGTCCACCGGCGAGGTCATGGGCATCGCCGACTCGTTCGGCGTCGCGTTCGCCAAGGCCGAAAGCGCCGCCGGCACCGAGTTGCCCCTCCAGGGCACGGTCTTCCTCAGCGTGCGCGACCAGGACAAGCCGATCATCGTGGGCATCGCCGGCCGCTTCCACAAGATGGGCTTCCAGCTCATCGCCACGGGCGGCACGTGCCGCGCCCTCCAGGGCGTCGGCCTCCCCGCCCAGCACATCCTCAAGGTCAGCGAGGGCCGGCCCAACGTGGTGGACTGGATGAAGAACCGGGCCGTGCATCTGATCATCAACACGCCGAGCGGCAAGACGCCGCGGCACGACGAGGTCTCCATCCGCACCACGGCGGTGCTGCGCGGCGTGCCGCTCATCACCACCGTGCCCGGCGCCGCGGCCGCCGCCAGCGCCATCGAAGCCCTTCGCGCCGGAGCCTTTGGCGTCCGGCCGCTGCAAAGCTGGCATGGAACGAGGAGTTGATGTGTGAAACGTGATCCGTGAGAAGCCACGCCGCAGTGTGTCGGTTCCTCTTCCCTCTCACGCATCACGGGTCAAGTCCACGGATTGGCAGGCGAAACCGATCGAAGCAAGACCACCTGTTCCTTACGGGAGTTCGCGATAATGGCCAAACACATCTTCGTGACCGGCGGGGTCGTCTCCAGCCTCGGCAAGGGCCTCACCTCGGCCGCACTCGGCCTCGTGCTCGAACGCCGCGGCCTGCGAGTGGCCATCCAGAAGTTCGACCCCTACATCAACGTGGACCCCGGCACCATGAGCCCGTACCAGCATGGCGAGGTCTACGTGACGCCCGACGGGGCCGAGACCGACCTCGACCTCGGCCACTACGAGCGGTTCACCAGCTCGCCCATCTGCCGCCTGTCGAACTTCACCACCGGCTCCATCTACAAGAGCATCATTGACAAGGAGCGCCGCGGCGACTACCTGGGCAAGACCGTGCAGGTCGTGCCCCACGTCACCGACGAGATCAAGGGCGCCGTCCGCCAGATCGCCACCCGCGACGTGGACCTGGTGATCACCGAGATCGGCGGCACCGTGGGCGACATCGAGGGCCTGCCCTTCCTCGAGGCGATCCGACAGTTCCGCCTCGACGTCGGGCGCGAGAACGTCCTCTACGTTCACCTCACCCTTATCCCCTACCTGCGCGCCGCCGGCGAGATCAAGACCAAGCCCACCCAGCACTCGGTCAACAAGCTCCGCGAGATCGGCATCCAGCCCGACATCCTGATCTGCCGCAGCGAGCGGCCGCTGGGCGACGACGTGCGCGCCAAGATCGCCCTCTTCTGCAATGTCGAGAAAGAGGCCGTCTATGAAGAGCTGGACCTCGAGGCGAGCTACCTCGTCTACGAGCTGCCGCTGGTGTTCGCCCGCCAGGGCCTCGACGAGATGATCATCCGCAAGCTGGGCCTGAACTGCGGCGAGGCCCGGCTCGACGACTGGGCGAGGATGGTCGAAACCCTCCGCAAGCCCGCCAGGTCCGTCGAGATCGCCGTCGTCGGCAAGTACATCCAGCTCAAGGACGCCTACAAGAGCATCTACGAGGCCCTCACCCACGCCGGCATCGCCAACGACGCCCGCGTGAACGTGCGCATGGTCGAGTCCGAGGACGTCGAGCACCAGGGGGCCGAGGCGGCCCTGGGCGGCGTGGGGGGCGTGCTCGTGCCCGGCGGCTTCGGCTACCGCGGCATCGAGGGCAAGGTCGCCGCCATCCGCTACGCCCGCGAGGCCAAGGTCCCCTTCTTCGGCATCTGCCTGGGCATGCAGTGCGCCGTCATCGAGTTCGCCCGCACGGTGTGCAGCTACGCCGGCGCCAACTCCACCGAGTTCGACCCCAAGACCAAGCATCCCGTGATTGACCTCATGGAGCAGCAGAAGCGCGTGGCCGGCCTGGGCGGCACCATGCGGCTCGGCTCGTACCCCTGCGAACTGCTGCCCGACACCAGGGCCCACGCCGCCTACGGTGCCGCCACGGTCTGCGAGCGGCATCGCCACCGCTACGAGTTCAACAACGCCTACCGCGAGAAAATGCGCCGCAAAGGCATGGTCTTCAGCGGCGTGAGCCCCGACGGCGCCCTCGTCGAGATCATCGAAGTCCACGACCACCCCTGGTTCGTCGCCGTCCAGTTCCACCCCGAGTTCCAATCCAAGCCCCTCCGCCCGCATCCGCTGTTCCGCGACTTCGTGGCGCATGCCTTGGCGCAGCGATAGCGCCCCGGCTGCCTTGCATCACGTCCCCTGGTCGCCAGGCTCTGAGCCTGTGATGGGGCCAGACGGACTCACACGGACTCACACGGACAGGCACGGACGGGCACGGATGCGGAGCGTCCCCATCGCCGCCCCCATGCGGAGCGTGGGGCGAGGGAGATTCCTGCCCGCGCCCCGTCTCGCGCCGCAGTTGCAGGCGTGGCCAATTGGTGGTAGAGTCCCGCCGTTCGCCGTTGCCGGCTCGTCTCGAACCCGTTCCGCCATTCGCCAAGGGAACTGACATGCGCCTCGCCATCCATTGCCTCGCCATGACCCTTGCGGTCGGCCTGGTGTGCGGCTGCGCCCGCCTGAGCCCCTCGCCCGACGCCCTTCGCCGGCGGCAGCAGGCATTCGAGCGCGCCGAGCTGGCCTTCCGCCCGTGCGTGTTCAGCGGCGAGCAGTTCCCCAAGGTGGCCTTCGACGACCCGGCGCGGGTGGAAGAGCTGATCGGCCCCTACACGCTGAACGCCCGGTTCTTCGACGCCAACCTCCAGGAGGTCACGAAGGCCGAAACGCCGGGCCGCTACGGCGCCATCGTGGAGATTCGCCCGAAAGCCGGCCCGGTGTCGAAACGCTTCTTCACCCTCTTCCGCGCGCCGGGCGGCGTGAACTGGCGGCGGGCCCGAATCCCCGTCGCCGCCGAGTTCCCTACCGGCCTGGGCTTTGACCCCGCGGCCGCGCGCGAGCGGTCGCGCGCCGTGGGCGAGTTCTTCGCGCGCGCCCTGCGCCATAGCCTCGACCACTCTTCCGACGCCGCCGTCCTGCTCGCCGGCCTCTCCGACACGCCGCCCGGCACGCCCGACACCGAGCGCAACGGCCCCTGGGCCGCCGATGCCCGCTGGTGGCACGAGCTCAAGCGGCACACGGGCGACCTCGTGCCGCTGAAGTACCTCGTCCACTTGCCGCCCGGCGCCGCCGCCGACCCGTCGAAGCGCTGGCCCACCATCCTGTTCCTCCACGGCGCCGGCGAGCGCGGCGACAACCTCAAGCTCGTCGAGGTCCACGGCCCGCCCAAGCTCGTCAAGACCCGCCCCGACTTCCCCTTCATCGTCCTCTCGCCCCAATGCCCCGCCGGCGCCTGGTGGAGCCTGCCCGCGCTCGAGGACCTGTTGAACGAGGCCATCGCGAAATACCCCGTGGACCCCGATCGCATCTACCTCACGGGCCTGAGCATGGGCGGCTTCGGCAGTTGGGCGCTCGCCATCCAATGCCCCGAGCGCTTCGCGGCCGTCGCGCCCATCTGCGGCGGCGGCGACCCGCTCGATGTCGAACGCATCAAGGACCTGCCCGTCTGGGTGTTCCACGGCGCCAAGGACACCGCGGTGCCGCTGGAACTCAGCCAGGCCATGGTGGAGGCGCTGCGCAAGGTCGGCGGTCGCGTGCGCTTCACAGTCTATCCCGAGGCCGGGCACGACTCGTGGACGGCCGCCTACGCGAACGACGAACTCTATGCCTGGCTCCTCCAGCAGCGCCGCGGCCAGCCGCAGGAGCCGAAGTCCCAGGAAGGCCGATGAACGCATTCGTGCTCCTCGTGCTGGCCGCCTACGTGGCCATGCAACTGCTCATCTACTGGCGGCTGCGGCGCGCGTTGCCCGCGGGCAGGGCAGGACGGGCCGCCGTGGTGGGGTGGTTCGCGCTCATGGGCGCGGCGCTCTTCCTGGCGCGGCCCTTCGAGAGCCTCGGCTGGCATGTCGCGGCGAACGCGGCCGGCGTGGCCGGCCACTGGTGGGTCGTGGCCTCGATGTGGGTGATCCTGTTCGGCGTGGCGTGCGAAGTCTGGAACCTCGTCCCCCGATGCCTGCCGCCGCTCCGACGTCTGCGCATCCGCCTCCGCGTGCAGGCCGTCGCCGCCGCCGCGATGGTGGCGGGGCTCACCGCCTGGGGCGTCGTCGAGATGCACGCCGTGCGCATCGAGACGCTCGCCGTACCCACGGCGCGCCTGCCGGCCGGCTCGCGCCCGATCCGCGTCGTGCAGTTCTCCGATCTGCACCTCAACTCGCTGATGAGCCGCTCCCGCCTCGAGCGCATCCTCGCCGCCATTCGCGAGGCGCGGCCCGACCTGCTGGTTTTCACGGGCGACTTGGCCGACGAGTCGAGCCCCCACGTCGAACGCCTCGCCGTGAGGCTCGCCGCACTCGAGGCCCCCCTCGGCAAGCTCGCGGTCACCGGCAATCACGAGTTCTATCGGGGCCTCGCCCGCACCGCGCCCCTCTTCGACCAGGCGGGCTTCCGCCTGCTGCGCGGCGAGCGGCTGCGCGTAGCCCCCGGCGTGCTCGTGGCGGGGGTGGACGACTATGCGGCCGAGCGCCTCGGCATCGTCGAGGCCGACCAGGAGGACCGCGCGCTCCCGCCGCCCGACCGGGCCGAGTTCGCCATCCTGCTCAAGCACCGCCCACACGTCGAGCCGGGAGCCGCGGGGCGCTTCGACCTTCAGCTCTCAGGGCACACGCACGGAGGCCAGGTGTTCCCCGGCCTGTGGCCGCTGCGCTTCTTCTACCGCTACACGCGCGGCCGCTACGAGTTGGGCGGCGGCGCGGAGCTCTACGTCACCCGGGGCGTCGGCACCTACGGCGTGCCATTGCGCGTCTTCAGCCCGCCCGAGGTCACGGTCATCCTCCTCCAGCCATAGCCCGGTCTTGCAGCCCATTCTGCCACACGCTAGACTCTTGGACCGTGGCCCGCGCGCCGGGAAAGGATGAGAGGATGAATGGATGAATGGATAGACGTGTGTCCGACAATCATCCAATCCTCCATCCATGCAGTCATCCCCCCTCATTGTAGCCAGGGAGCGCTCTTGGGATCACAAGGAGCAGTCAGATGAGAGAACAGTCCCATCGCGTAGACATCTGCGTCGTCGGCGGGGGAATGGCGGGGCTGTGCGCCGCGCTCGCCGCGGCGCGCCACGGCGCCTCCGTCGTCCTCATGCACGACCGCCCCGTCCTCGGCGGCAACGCCTCCAGCGAGTGCCGCGTGCACATCTGCGGCGCCGACCGCCACAACGGCATCAAGAACATGCGCGAGACCGGCATCCTCGAGGAAATCCGCCTCGAAAACCTCGCCCGAAACCCCAACCGCAACTTCTCGGTCTGGGACGCCCTTCTCTACGAGAAGGCCCGCTTCCAGCAGGGCCTCACGCTCCTGCTCAACTGCTCGTGTCACGCCGCCGAAATGGACGGCGACCGCATCGCGAGCGTCACCGGCTGGCAGCTCACCACAGAGACCGCCCACACCGTGCGCGCGGGCATCTACATGGACTGCTCCGGCGACGGCATCCTCGCGCCCCTCTCCGGCGCCGAGCACCGCATCGGCCGCGAGGCCCGCCACGAGTACGGCGAATCCATCGCCCCCGAAATCGCCGACCGTAAGACCATGGGCATGACCTGCCTCTTCCAGTCGCGCGAATACCCCACCCCCCAGCCCTTCACCCCGCCCGACTGGGCCTATCGCTATGACCGCGAAGACGACCTGCCCTACGGCGCCAAAGGCCACCGCTGGTGGACCATGGGCTACTGGTGGGTCGAGCTGGGCGGCGACATTGACTCGATTCACGACACCGAGATGCTGCGCGACGAGCTGCTCAAGACCGCCCTCGGCGTGTGGGACCACATCAAGAACCGCGGCGACCACGGCGCCGACCACTGGGCGCTCGAATGGCTCCAGTTCCTCCCCGCCAAGCGCGAGAGCCGCCGCTACCTCGGCCGCCACGTGCTCACCCAGGGCGACATCGAGAGCGGCGGCCGCTTCCCCGACACCGTGGCCTACGGCGGCTGGAGCATGGACGACCATCACCCCGCCGGCTTCCGCGCCGCGCGCCTCGGCGCGCCCGCCACCATCTTCCACCACGCCCCCTCGCCCTACGGCATCCCCTACGGCTGCCTCGTCTCGGCCAACGTCGCCAACCTCATGTTCGCCGGCCGCAACGCCTCCTGCACCCACGCCGCCATGAGCTCCACCCGTGTCATGGGCACCGGCTGCTCGATGGGCCAGGCCGCCGGCACCGCCGCCGCCCTCGCCGTCCGCCTCGGCACCGAGCCCGCCGGCGTCGCCCACCACATCGGCATCCTCCAGCAGCTCCTCCTGCGCGACGACGCCTACCTCCCCGGCGTCTCCCAGCGCTTCGGCCCGTTGACGACGCAGGCGAAGCTCTCCGCCTCCCAGGGCGACCCCGCGCCCCTTCGCGACGGCATCAACCGCCCCGTCGGCGACGAGACGCACCGCTGGCCCTGCCGCCCGGGCGACTGGGTGACCCTTGAGCTTCGCGCACCCGCCCACATCGAATCAGCCACGCTCATCCTCGACAGCGCCCTCCACCGCAACATCCAGATGAGCTACCACCAGCGCGACGACCAGCTCACCCGCCTCCCCGACGAACTGCCCCGCGCCTTCCGCCTCGAAGGCCGCCACGAGGGCCTCTGGGCCCCCCTGTTCGAGACTGCCGACAACCGCTCCCGTCTCGTCCGCATCCCCATCGGCCGCACCCTCGACGCCGTCCGCTTCACCCTCCTCGCCACCTGGGGCGCCGACGAGACCCACCTCTACGCCTTCTACCTCGACTGAGCCCCTGCCGCCCTACCTGGATCACCCCGCGGCTGCCAGGCAGATGATACAGGTTGCTGGAAGCGTGAGAACCGCCCATTCTCGCCATCCTGCCCCTGCTGTATCACTTTCTCCCACACGCAGGTGATACAGCAAGTCTCGAGTTGCGCGGAAACCCACACGGGACTGCGACTCCGCTGGCTCTGACCGCGAGCAAGGAGCGACGAGGAGGCGACGCAGCGGAGGGCGCCGTTGACGACGAACCACACAGCTCGCGGCCAGCGGAGCAGGCCCCTGCTACCAAGGCCCCGCTCTCTCGGAACTGCGGGAAACTGTGGAGGATCGCGGGTGCGGGCCGGAATTGCAGGTGGCGGCGGGAGTTCCGAAGGAGCGCAATGGGATAACCCAGGCAACGCCCTCATCTTTGCCCACATGGCAGGGCCTCGTAGCCCGCAAACGCGGGCGACCGGGTCGTAGCCCAGGGCGACCGAAGGGAGCCCTGGGACCATCGCATCCTCCCCATCGAAGCCCCCAAAGGGGGCGCCTCTCGTGGGCTGAATCGCCCCCCTTCGGGGGCTCCCTCGGGGGGCCGCCTCTACCCAGGGCTCCCTTCGGTCGCCCTGGGCTACCCTCAAACGCCCCCATTCGGGGGCTAAACCCCAGCCCCCGGAAGATGTGGGCAAAGAGCAGGGGCGTTGCCCTGGGCTATCCCATTCGAGCCCTTCAGGCTCCAGAAAGAACCACCCTGCCTGCAATTCCTGCCCGCACCGGAAGATCGCGGAGCGGTTGACCGCCGGCGCGCGCGGCAGTATACTGGGCAACGACGCACCTACCCTGTGGCACCCGCGGAGACCCAACCTTGAGACGTCGCATGGCCTGGTTCCTGGGCGGACTACTCGTCCTGCTCGCCGCTGGCGCGGCGGGGGAGGCGCCCGCGCCGCCGCTGGCCGCGGCCGACGTGGAGGCGCTCTCGAAGTCCCTGGAGAAGATCGTCGCCATCCTCCAGGGCAAGGTGCCCGCCTACACCGTGACGCTGTCGGGGCGGTACAAGGACGGCCCCCTGGAGCAGACGGGCGAGCTGGCCATCGCGCGCCTCGATGCCGAGCAGTTCCGCCTGGCCCTCAAGAGCGACCTGCTCAGCTTCACCCTCCAGCGCACGACGGAGGAGACGTCGCTCGTCGTGCCCCTGATGAAGGTGGCGGTGGTGGGCAAGGGCCCGCTGCCGGCAGAGTCGGAGCTCCAACCCGCGCGACTCTTCGACCGCGTGGCCGGGCTGTGGCCCGCCGCGCTCACCGCGCTGAGCGTGATGCAGACGGCCGACCCGGGAGCCGTGGCCGTGATCCTCCAGGCCCTGCTCCAGCTCGAGCGGGCGCCCGGCCCGCCGGCGGGGCATTTCGTGGCGAAGCGCGAGCTGAGCGACGGCCGGCTCTCGATCGAGCTGGCCGAAGACGGGAGGGCGATCCGCCAGTTCCTCTGGCGCGACGCCGGGGGCCAGGAGGCGGGCGTGGGCGTGGCCATCGCCGACGAAGCCAAGCTGCCCGCGGCGGCGCCCGCGGCCGACTTCGTGGTGGTGAGCGTGGCGCGCGACGAGCTGGAACGCGCGCTCGGCCGCGGCCTCGGCCGCGCCGCCGAAATCCTCGCCCAGCGCTCGGGCGACAAGCTCAAGGACGACGAGCGCGCGGCCGACCGCGGCAGGCTCCTCATCCGCAACGGGCAGCGCGTCGCCCTGCTCCAGGGCACGCCGCTCGAGATCGGCTACCAGCACGGCAAACTGCTCGCCAAGGAGGCGCGGCGCACCGCCGACTCCGTGCTCTACGTGGCCGGCCTCTACCACACCCTCACCAAACGCACCTGGTTCCTCGACGTGCTGCGGGGCGCCTACACGCGGCTCGAGCCGCATGTGCCGCGCGAATACCTCGACGAGATGCAGGGCCTGGCCAATGGCTCGGGCCTCACGCCTGAAGAGGTGCGGCTGGCGAACATGTTCCCCGAACTGTTCCATTGCTCGGGCTTCGCGCTCTTCGGCAAGGCCACGGCCGGCGGCAAGCTGCTGCACGGCCGCGTGCTCGACTACATGACCGAGCTCGGCTTCCAGCGCGAGGCGGTGGTCTTCATCGTGAAGAAGCGCGACGCCATCCCCTTCGCCAACATCGGCTATGCCGGCTTCATCGGCAGCGTGTCGGGCATGAACGCCGAACAGGTCGCCTTCGGCGAAATGGGCGGCCGAGGCGAGGGCCAGTGGGACGGCACGCCCATGGCGATCCTGATGCGCATGGGCCTCGAACGCGCGAAGACTCTCGCCGACGCCGTCGCCCTCTTCCGCGACACCAGGCGCACATGCGAATACTACTACGTCATCTCGGACGGCAAGGGGCCGAGCGCCATCGGCGTGGGCGCCACGCCCGAGGCCATCGAGTTCGTCCAGCCCGGCGCCGCACACCCCAAGCTGCCCACGCCGCTCGACGACGCGGTGCTGCTCTCGGCCGGCGACCGCTACCAGCACCTCGTCGAGGGCGTGAAGGCGAAGTACGGCCGGCTCGACGTGCAGGCCGCGCTCGACCTGATGAAGCGCCCCGTCGCCATGCGGTCGAACCTCCACAACGTGCTCTTCGTGCCCCAGGACCTCGAGTTCCACGTGGCCAACGCCCGGGGCGCGTCCCCCGCGTGCGACCAGCCCTACGCGCGCCACAGTCTGCGCGAGTGGCTCGACGAGATGGCCCGGCCACTGCCCGAGCGAGGTGGCAAACGCGACAGGAAACGCCGCGACAGCGGGCTGTGACCCTCTTCGTTCGTCCGCGCTCCACAGAGGTCGCGCGGCGCGTGAACACCGCACGGCTCACGGCACGCTGCTGTGCGTTGGACAAGGGTTGCAAACAGGGTGCGCCCTCGCTATAATCGTGCCTCGGCGGGCATCGGCAGAGCTCACCCCCGAGGGCAGGAGCCACCACCTTGGCCGGATTCACGTTCGTCGGCCGGGAAGCGGAACTCGCCGCCTTCCGGCAACTGCTCGAACGCCCCGAGGGCGAGCTGCTGCTGGTGACCGGCCCCGAGGGCTCCGGCAAGTCCCACCTCCTGCGCCAGTTCCGCCACGAGGCCGCCAGCCAGGGCCCCCACATCGTTCAGCACTTCCCCCTCGGGCACCTGCTGGATGCGGACCTGCGGCAATACGCCATCCTCAGCGGGCTGGCGGTTGCGCACGGGGTGCGGGCCTCGCGCAGCGGAGACCGCGAGCTCCCCGGCAGCCTGACGCTGCGCCTGGTGCCGAGTCCGCGCGAGTTCTTCGCCCACCTTCTTGGCGAGGACCGTCGCCCCGTCACGGAGAAGCTGATCGGCCTGCTGGCCGTGGCCTCGGGCAGCCTGCCAGACGGCGCGCGCCTGGTGCTGCTGCTCGACCTGGGCCGCGCCGGCGGCCAGGACGCCTTCCCACTCGACGCGCTGACGCGCCGCCTGCCGCAGGGCGTGAAGGTGGTGGTCGCCACGGCCGAGGCGCCGCAGGGGCTGGAGGGGCAGCCGCGCGTGTCCGTGATCCGCGACCTGCCCGCGTTCGGCATCGCCGAGGTCACGCGACTCCTCGAATTCCACCACCCCCGCGGTGGGGACATGGGCGCGCTGGCCGGGGCGCTGCTCGCTAAGTTCGGCGGCAGTCCGCTGCTCAGCGATGCGGCCGCGAAGCTCATCGCGGGCGCCGGGGACCCGGCCGCGGCCCTGGCCGACCTGCCGACTGCCACGGCGGGCATCTGCCAGCAGCTCCTGGCTCGCCTCAGCCCCCAGGAACGGTCCGTGGTCGAATGCCTCGCCCGCGTGCCGTCGGGCCTCGACACCCCCTCGGTGTGCGCCCTCCTGGGCGCGCAGGCCGCCGAGGTCCAAGACGTGTTCCTCCAGGATGGCACCTGCAATGTCGTGGTGACGCAGCCGACGGCCCGCGGGCCGCACGCCTACGTGTTCCACGAGGCCTTCGCCGACCTGTTCTTCGGCGAGAAGGGGCCCGAGGTCCTGGACTTCCATAAGCGCGCGGCCGCCCACTTCCTGTCCCTCGTGCAGAAGGATTCGCAGGACGTCGAGGCCCTGGGCGCCCACTCGTTCCACATCCGCCTGGCGGCGGACCGGGTGCAGTTCATGCAGGAGTTCCCGCGCACGCTGCGGATCAAGCAGAACCTGGGCCTCCTGCACCTCCTGGCCGGCGAGTACCGGCTGCTGCTGATGTGGGCGCGGGGCGGCGAGGCCCCGATCAACCGCCCCCTGTGCATGGCCAACCTGGCGCGCATCTACCAGCAGCTCAGCCAGCCCGAGGAGGCCCTGCGCTACCACAAGGACGCCTTCGACATCTACCAGCGCGAGCGCGACCAGAGCGGCATGGCCGCGCAGCTCTCCGCCATCGCCTCGGTGCTCTCGGACCTGGGGCACCACGAGGAAGCCATCAAGTCGCTCCAGCAGGCCATGGCGATCAACGAGGCGTCGGGCGGCAAGGCCGCGCTCGCCGCCGACCTGGCCAACCTGGGCGTGTTGCAGGACCGGCTCGGCCGGCCCCGCGAGGCCCTGCTCTCGCACGCGCGCGCCCTCGATGCCTACCGCGAGCTCAAGAACGAGCCCGATGCCGCCGTCCAGCTCACCCACCTGGCCGCCCTGCACCGCAAGCTGGGCGAGCTGAAGGACGCCGTGAGCCGCTACCAGGAGGCGTGGCGCCTCAACAACCGCAACGGCGCCACCCGCGCCGAGGTCGCCTGCCTGTGCCAGCTCGGCCTCGTGTTCGACCAGCTCGGCGACCTCGAGAAGGCCATCACCTGCTACCAGCAGGCGAGCGACCTCGACCGCACCCTGGGCAGCCGGCACGAGGAGGCCGACCACCTGCGCACGCTCGCCGCCATGCACCTCAAGGCGCGCGATCCCGGCGCCGCGCGGCGATGCCTCGAGCAGGCGGTGGCCCTGGCCCATTCGTTCGGTGACCCCGGCAGCGAGGCGGCGGGGCTGCTGGCCCTGGCCCAAGCCGAACGCTCCGCCGGCCGGCCCGCCGACGCGCGCCGCGCGCTCGACCAGGCGGCGGCCCTGGCCGCCCGGCTCGGCGATGCCGACACCCAGGCCCAGGCGCGCGCGGCGATCGAGGAACTCGAACGCACCGCCGCCGAAGCCGCCGAGGAGGCGGCAGAAGAGGAGCTTCTCGGCAGCCCCTCTCCCGCCGAAGCCCCCTCCGACGACGTGTGCCTCGACGACACCGAGGCGGCGAATGCCGCCGACCCTGCCAGCGACGAGACCCTGGCGGTCCTGCGGCACCAGCTCCAGCAGGCGCGCGAGCGCATCACCGAACTCGAGGCCGAGGTGCGGAGACAAGCCGAGCTCGTTCACACCCTCGAGAAGGCCCTGGCCAAAGCCCCGCGCGGCCACTGACCCGAAGGCTCTGGAGTGCTGTCCATGTTCGACTGGCTCTTCGGCAAGAAGAAGACGAAGAAGCAGACGCGGGCCGCGGCGGAACGCAAGCCGGCGCCATCGCCGGGCGCCAAGACGGCGACGCCGCGTGGCCCGGTGCCCGCGGTCACGCCGCGCCCCGAGCCCGTGCGCCGGCCCCCGGCCGACGAACCGCGCTCGCTGCGCACGGCCGACGACGTGCTGGCCGAACTCGACCACTCGCTGGGCAAGCGGCCGGCCGCCGCGCCGGCCCCCGAAGAGGTGCTGGAGATGCCCGTGGACGCCAACCTGGCGCGCCACCTGCTTGCCGAGGGCCCCATCACGCGCGAGTTCATCCAGCAGCAGATCGCCGTGAGCGGCAAGGCGGACAGCTATCTGTGCCGCCTCCTCGGCAAGGTGCGCGCGCCGGCCGAACAGCAGCTCTTTCGCATCCTGGCGGCCGGCTACGACGTGCCCGCCGTGGACCTCAAGCAGTGCCGGGTGCCGCTCTCCGTGGCACGCTCCGTATCGCCCGACCTCGTGCGACGCTACAAGATGATCCCGATCGACCGCGTGGGCGACCTGCTGTGCGTGGCCTTCGCCGGCGAGGTGAACCCCAAGGCGACCGAGGCGGTGCGCCGAGCCACCGGGCTGCGGGTCAAGGCCTTCCGTTGCCCGCCGCAGTACATTGACATCCTTCTGGGCAAGCTGCTGCACGAGGCCGCGGTCTCGCAAGTGGCCCAGGCGGTGCCCATCAGCGAAGCCGAGTACCAGGAGGCCATGCGGCCCGCCGAGGAGCGCTGGGAGAGCATCCACGCGACCGCGGGGCCGCTGCGCGCGCTGCGAATCGCCTGAGACGGGCCTCGCGCGGAAGGCGGCCGCGCGGGCGCCGATGCCGAGCGGAGTAGAAGGGGAAAATGGCCTCTGAAGGTGCCGCGAGCCGCTGCATACTCCTGGCTGTTCCCGGGGGCGATCAGGTTGCACCGATCATCGAGTCAGGCTTCGCCGCCGCCGGCTGGCCGACGCGGTCCATCGAAACCGTCGCCCAGCTCGCCCAGGCGGTGGCCGAGCAGTTGGCCGGCCTGGTGGTCCTCGACATGGCGCTGCCCGGCGCCCGCGAGGCCCTCGAGGCGCTGAAGATGGACCCCGCGACGAACTGGGTCCCCGTGGTCGCGCTCTTCCCGCGCGGAAGCCGTCTGCTGCGGCCCGCGGAACTGCGCGTGCGCGCCGACGTCGAACTCGTGGAGCCGGTGGCGATTCAGCACCTCATCGCCGCCGCCGAAAGCAAGGCCATCCGCTCCACCGAGCCGGTCTCCACCCGCAAAGTCTGCCTGCTCCTGCCGAGCCGCAGGGCCGACCTGGAGCGCTGCGTCCAGATGGCCTCCACGCTCGCCCAGGCCACGGGCCTCGCCGAAGCGGCCCGCACGTCGCTCGTCGCCGCCATCCGCGAGGCCGTGGCCAATGCGATCCAGCACGGCAACCAGGGCGACCCGTCCAAGTACGTGCAGGTCGAGTACCGCCAGAACCCCGCCACCGTGACCATCACCGTGCGCGACCAGGGCGCCGGCTTCGACGCCCAGCGCCTCCTGCGGCAGGCCATCGAGGGCAACGCCGCCGACGCCGCGCGCGACCGCCATCGCCAGGGCGGCAAAGGCGGCCTCGGGCTCCTCATGCTTGTCCGCTGCACCGACCAGGTCCGCTACAATGGCGCCGGCAACATCGTGACGCTCACCAAGTTCCTCCGCGAACGCCCCAGTTGAATTCCCTGCCCGAGACGTGTAGTCTATGGGAGTGTTACGGAACGCCGTCGGCCCCCGTCATCCTGCCGCCCTTGCGCCCGGAGGAGTTGCCTCATGAGAGTCCCACGAGCCCTACTCGCCGCCCTCTGCCTGCTGGCCCCGTCGGCACCCGTCCGCGCCGCCGCCTGCGTGGACCAAGCGATCCAGCAACTCGTCGCGCAACTGGAGGACGGCGCGCCCGAGCAGACGATCAATGGCATCGCCATCTGGCTCTGGCTCGACGACAAGCTGCCCGAGCCCGTGCGCCGCGCCTTCCGCGACGACCTCGAGATCGCCCTCATCAACTCCCCCCGCTTCCAGTACTTCAATCGCGACCGCTTCCGCCAGATCCTGCGCGAGCACCAGATCACCCTCGCCCAGCTCACCGACCCCGCCGCCATGAAGGCCTTCGCCGCCGCCGGCATTGACGGCTTCCTCTCCATCGAGGTGCTCGACACCTCCTTCGCCCATCCCGACTTCAAGGAGCAGGACGCCTATTGCGTGATCCTGGCCAAACTCACCGACGCCAAGACCGCCGCCATCGCGTGGGCCGCCTTCATCGAAGGCGCCAACCCCGTCGCCCTCAAAGCCCTGCTCGGCGACGCCAAGCCCGAGGCGGGCAGCACCCGCTACCGCCAGCTCGCCGCCGCCATCGCCGACAGCCTCAGCAAGACGAACCCTCTGGACCCGCAACCTGCGGCGGCCGCCGGCGCCGACCCCAATCCCGCCGCCCCCGCCGCGGCGGCCGGCGCCAAGCCCAAAGTCATCACCCTCTCCAACCCCACCAAGGACGGCGCCGCCGGCATCGGCATCCAGAACCCCCTGAACGCCCCCTTCGACCTCAAGGCGTTCCAGGACGAACTGCTCGTCGCCCTGGCCAGGACCGGCCACTACGCCTATGTGGACCCCTCGCACATCGCCCGGCTCGTGGCCGCCTGGACCCGCGACAGCGAAGCCACAGCCGCCGCCAACAAGGCGGCGCTCGCCCAGGCCTTCGCCCTCGACGGCTATTTGTTTGGTGAAATCCGCAGCGCCGCCGACCGCTCCATCGAGCTCTCGATCCGCCTCGTCAACCTACGCGACGGCTCCGAGGCCTGGGCCGGCAAGTTCACCGGCACCGATACCTACCTCCACATCGAGCCCAAGCCCCTGCCCGAGCCGCCGGTCCCGCGCGACGAGCCCAAGGCGCCCGTGCCCCTGACCCTCGAAGAGATCGAGCGGCCCCTCAAGCCGCCCATCCCGCAGCCCGACCTGGTCGCACTGCCCGAGATCCCCACCCCGCCCCAGCTCCCCAACCCACTGGCCGTGCTGTTCTACGGCGTCGCCGGCCTGCCCCGCGACGCCGTGGACGGCGTCTTCATCACCCTCGACCGCGTGCCGCTGCTCGGCGCGCCCACCACGGCCCTCTACCGCGGCACCGGCCTCGCCTGGCTCTGCCGCCTCGGGGCCCACGAGCACTTCGTCGAGGACATTGCCACCGGCCGCGCCCTCACCCAAGGCCAGCTCGCCTCGGCCGACCCGTTCCCCACCTTCTTCCCGCTCATCACCTCCGCACGCAGCAACCCCAGGGGCGGGTCGAACTACATCCTTCAGCTCTCGCTCGGCACCCTCAGCATCTTCGACCTGCTCGACGCCACCTACTCGACCCTCGACCGCATGCCGCTCGTGGGCGCCGTGGCCACCCCCGTCACCCTCCCGCTCAACTACGCCTGGCGTTCGGTGCCCGACGACCGCGACACCTATCGCGCCCAGATCGCCCCCGCATCCCCGCGGGGCCTTCTGACCTTCGGCTCGCTCTCCACCGCCCAGCCCTGGTCGCTCTTTCCCAACGCGCGCTCGTGGCCCTTCACCTTCGCCACCCCGTGGGCCAAGGCCAGCACCTACCGCGCCTACGCCCAGCGCTACGACGAGGCCGCCAAGGCCAACGAGAAACTGCTCGCCGAATGGGTCGCCCAGGAGGAGGCCCGCAGGAAGTACAACGACGAGGCCCTCGCCACCCTGCGCCAACGCAACGCCGACCTCCAGCGCCGCTACCAGCAGCAGCTCGACAACATCCGCCGCGACAACGAGGCCGACGTCCAGCGCTATAACAACGACCGGCGCGCTGCCGAGGAGCATAACCTGCGGGCCAAGACCCTCAACGCCATCGCCGAGGTCGTCCTCGACCTGCCCGGCGCGCTCGTTCCCAAGCCGCCGCGGCCCGCCATCCCGCGCAAGCCGCGCCCGTTGCCCCGAGTGCCTGTGGCGCCTCCCGCGGCGCCTCCCGCGACGCCCCCCGCTGTTGGCCCCGCGCCGGCACCAGCGCCTGCCCCCGCGCCGGCGCCTGCCCCAGTTCCGGCTCCCAAGCCTCGGCCCGTGCGTCCAGCCCCCAAGGACCCGGCCGAGCCAGAGGACCCCGGCGTCGCCCCAAAGGCTCCGGCCCCCAAGGCCCTGCCGGCCCCCCCTGTGCCCGCTCCCGCGCCGGCTCCCAAGGACCTTGTGCCCGCGCCCAAGGCCGGATGAGCACGGGCATCCAGGTCATCTTTCCCCGCAGAAGCGCCCTGGCGCCGCCTGTCCCTTATGTCCCTTCGGCCCCTCGGATCCATCGCTCCTCGGGCGCAAGCCAACCGCACAGAGACCCAGCGGGTCCAGGGGGCTCAAGGGACGAGCAGACACCGGCAAGGGAGCAATGAGCAGTCGGGGCGCAATCCGCGATCCGCAGTTCGCCATCCGAAATCCGGCTCGCCTGGGTTTGGCGATCCTGACGTGGCCGCCGTTGGGGAGCATGGGCAGGGTGTGCCGCGTCGGTGGGCATCACTCCATAGCCCTATATGCCGCAACGCTTTACATTCCCCAGGCATTCCCCCCGCATGCTGGCTCATCCCGCAGATGAGCCAGCATGGCCGGAGCCGCGAGAATCGCCCATTCTCGCCCATCTACCCATGCTGTATCACTCTCCCCCTCACAGGGTTGATACAGCATGGGCGGGCTGCGTCCGCCGACCACCCGGCAGAGCCCTCCCGAGGAACCGCCAGGTCCGGCAGGAGCAGGCATGCCCACACCCTGCCCCAGGCCAGCCGAGCCAGGTGCGCCAAGCCCCGAACAGCCCGAAATCCCTACGCCCTCATCTCCTGCCCGCCGTCCACGAGCAGCGAGACGCCCGTGATGTACGAAGCGAGGTTTGAGGCGAGGAAGAGCACCGCGTTGGCGATGTCCTGCGGCTCGCACGAGCGGCCGAGCGGCACGAGCGAGTCGTAGTGGGCGCGCACCTGGTCGGGCCGGATGCCCAGCTTGGCCGCCTGTTTGGCGATGAACTCCTCGTTCCAGATGGCGCTGCCCTCGAAGACGTTGCCCGGGAGGATGGAGCAGCAGCGGATGCCCTGCTTGGCGTATTCGCGCGCCCACGACTGGGCGAGGCCGATGACGCCGAACTTGGTGGCGCAGTAGTGGGAGAGCTCGGCCGAGCCGCGCACGCCGCTCTTCGAGCTGATGTTGATGACGACGCCCCCCTTGCCCTGCTTGAGCATCTGGGCGATGGCCGCCTTGCCGCACCACATGGTGCCCGTGAGGTTCACCGCGATCATGCGGTCCCAGTCGCGCGCCGTCATGTTCACGAGTTTCACGGGATACGACAGGCCGGCATTATTCACCAGGATGTCCACGCTGCCGAAGCGAGCCACGGCCGCAGCCACCATGGCGTTCACCTGGTCTTCCTTCGAGATGTCCACCTGCACCGCGAGGGCGCCGGCGGGCGGGAACTCCTTCTCGATCTCAGCGGCGGTCTGCTGGGCGAGGTCGAGCTTGATATCGGCGATCACCACGTTGGCGCCCGCTTGAGCGAGGGTGCGGGCGATGGTGCGGCCAATGCCGCCGCCGCTGCCGGTCACGATGGCCGTCCTTCCGGTGAAGCTGATGTTCACGTCTCGTCCTTTCGCATAGGGTTCTGGAGGGCCCCACATGAGGCCCCATCATTGTATCCAACGTGGCCGAGACGGGTCAAGCAGCGAAGCGAGGCCAAGGTGTGGGCCGGAATCGTAGGCAGGGTGGTTCTCTCTGGAGCCTGAAGGGCTCGCATGGGATAGCCCAGGGCGTTGCCCTGACTCTTGCCCGCATCTTGCAGGGGCTGGTGTTTAGCCCCCGAAGGGGGGCGTTTGAGCCGTAGCCCAGGGCGACCAAAGGGAGCCCTGGGTAGAGGCAGCCCGACGGGGGAGCCCCCGAAAGGGGGCGATTCAAGGCCTGAAACACCCCCTTCGGGGGCTTGGACGGACAGGGACGCCCGGCGGTCCCAGGGCTCCTTCGGTCGCCCTGGGCTACGGCCCGGTCGCTCGCGTTCGCGGGCGGAGTAGTAGAAGCGGAGTTGGGACCGGAGCTTCCCGCCCGCCGTCTTTGGTCATCAGGGTTCCGCGATCTCGTACCGCCGAAGCGAGGCGCCCTGAGCCGCCTGTGGGACGGGCAAAGGCCTTGCATACTTGAACAACTATGCAAGACCTGCCGCCGCCTATTGGCTGCCACCACGCCTTCTCGCTGCCCGGGTCCCCTGGTCCCTTGTCCCTCGGCCATCGCGCAGCCATGCGAGGCACGTGGTGCTCTCGCCCGCCCGCGGCAGCAAATTGCATACTTGAACAACTATGCAATCCATGCGCCTACCCACAAGACGGCCCGAACTCACTCAACTGCAACCTTGGCGCGCCACAGGGCCGAGCATCTTCTGTTCGCTGAGGAGGGCCCCTGCCCTGAGTCCTCGGGGCCACGTGCCCACATGCAGTCGGAGCAAGATGCGCGATGCCCGTGAGACGACACAGGCGCCACGGCGATTCGGTCTCAGGATTCCCGAGTTGCGAAGCGCCTTCATTTCGCCGGGGATCTTCGCCCCTCGCTCGCGATGGCCTCGACCAGGCGGCGGGCCATGGCGGGCAGGCCGGGGTCGCGGGCGCCCATGCTGAGCACGACGTCGCCAGGGCGGGCGCAGGCGGCGACGCGGCACACCAGGTCGTCGGCGTCGGCGGCAAGCTCGATGGGCACACCCTCGCGCGCGAGGTCGGCGGCGAGGGCGTCGGAGGTGACCGTGCCCGCGGCTGTGCCGCCGGCATAGTACACGGGCAGGAGGTAGAGGCGCTCGCACGTCGCGCCCATCTCGGTGAACAAGGTCCTGAGGTCGTCGTACATCTTGGCGAGCGGCCCGAAGCCATGGGGCCGCCAGGCGGCGAGCACGCGGCCGTAGTGGGGCGCCACAGCCTGCCAGGCGGCGCGGATCTTCGCGGGATTGTGCGCGTAATCGTCAATCACCGTCACGCCACCGGCCGTGCCGGCCACGTCGAGTCGCCGGCGTATGCCGCGGAACTTCGCCAGCGCCGCGGCGATACGGTCGAGCGGGTGGCCCAGCCGTTCGCACAGGAGGACGGCCTGGAGGGCGTTCTCGGCGTTGTGCGCGCCGAGAAGGGGCACGCAGAACTCCTGGCCGCCATAGGCGAAGCGCGAGCCGGTGGCAGAGAGCTCGAGAGACGGGATGATTGGAGGAATGGATGAGTGGATGAGTGACAGACCGGTCTTGCCTTCATCCATCCATCCACCCATCCATTCATCCGCTTCCTTCTTCGGCACGACCAGCCCCTTCTTCACCTTCGCCGCAAAGGCCGCGAAGAGCCTCCGCGTCTCATCGAGCGCGAAGTGGTCGGCCGAGATGTTCGTGAGGATCGCCCAGTCGGGCGCGAAGTTCAGGCACGAGCGGTCGCTCTCGTCGGCCTCGATCACCCAGCGGCTCGAGCGGCCGGCGCGCACGTTGCCGATCGCCGTGTCAGTCTCCCAGTTCACCACCACGCCGCCGTTGACGACGGTGGGGTCGTCGCCGAGCTGTTCGAGCAGGAAGCCGACCATGCCGGTCACGGTGGTCTTGCCGCTGGTGCCGGTGACGGCGATGACCTCTTTGCCCTCGCACAGGCGCGCGAGCATCGCGGAGCGGTGGACGACGGGCACGCGGAGGCGGGCGGCGGCCGCGAGGTCGGCGTTGTCGGCCTCGATGGCCGTGCTGGCCACGACGGCGGCCGTGTCGGGCGTCACGCCCGAACCGTCCTGCGGCACCAGGCGCACGCCGGCCCGCCGCAGCTTGGGCAGCACTTCGACGTCCTGCCCCGAGTCGAGATACCGGTCCGAGCCGCTCACCTGCCACCCTGCGGCGAGCAGGGCCTGGGCGAGGGGGTTCATCCCCACGCCCGCCACGCCGACGAGGTGCGCGTGGGGAGTGCTCACGCCTTCTCCCCCGTTTTCCCCGCCAATCGCTTCGGCAGGCACCGCGCGGCCAGCGCGGCGCGGGCGTTGCGGAGGGCTTCGTGGAGCTTGCGCTCAAGGAGTCCGCGGGGCGGGAGTTCGGTGAGGTACTCGGCGATGCGGATGCCGCTGGGGGCGAGTTGGAGCAGTTCGACGTGCTCAGCGGTCTTGCCAGCGCACAGGATGAGGCCGATGGGCGGCTCCTCGCCCGGCTGACGCTCGTAGCGGTCGAGCCAGCGGAGGTACAGCTCCATCTGCCCCTTGTGCTCGGCCTGGAAGCGGTCGAGCTTGAGGTCAATTGCCACGAGCCGCCGCAGCGTGCGGTGGTAGAACAGCAGGTCGAGGTAGTAGTCGCGGTGGTCTACCGAGATGCGCTTCTGGCGGGCGGCGAACGTGAAGCCGACGCCCATCTCCAGGATGAAGCTCTCCAGCTCGCGGAGAATCGCCGATTCGACGTCCTTCTCGCCGTAGCTGTCCTTCAGGCCGAGGAAGTCGAGGATGTAGGGATCGCGGAACACCAGGTCGGGCGTCAGCTTGTCCGCGTCGCGCAGCGCGGCCAGTTCGCGCTTCACCACCTCTTCGGGCCTCTTCGCGAGCGCCGTGCGCTCGAAGAGCATCGTGCCGATCTTCCGCTGGAGCGTGCGGGTGCTCCAGCGCTCGATGCGGCACATCTCGGCGTAGAAGTCGCGCTTGAGCGGGTCGTCGAGGTAGATAATCTGTTTGAAGTGGGTCCAGCTCAATTGTCTCCGCAGCGCGGAGACAATCCTCTCGTCGGGGAATGCCTCAGCGAACCGAACCATGTGATGTAAAGACTTTGCGCTGAAGCCAGAGCCATACTCAGCCACCAATTGTCTCGACAGCGCGGAGACAATCTGCTCACCGTAGCCCGCTCGCCTCTCCCTCAATATGTCCTGGCGAATCCGAGCGCCGATGCTCCAGTAGAGCGTGACCAGCCCGGCATTGACCGCTCGGGCCGTGCGCTCGCGGGCGGATTCGATGAGGGAGCGGATGTCGCCGAGGAGCTGCTGCCCCGTGGGGGCGGCGGCTTTGGTCTTACCGAGAACCTTCGAGCGGTGAGACCGGGGTGTCTTGGCCATGCATTCTCCTCCTCGCCAGCAGTATATCGGCGGCGGGAGCGGATGCAAGCGGCACTGGCGGTTGAAACGGGCGGGGCTTTGGGCCATAGTGAGACCGCAGAACCCCGAGGATCGGAGGATGTCCATGCTCTCACGTGCGCTCGTGTGTGTCCTTGCACTGTGTCCGCCAGGAGGAGCAATCGTGGGGACCGCCGGAACGCTGTTCGATGCGCCCGCCGATGCAAGAAAGCTTCAGTCGCTCCGCGTCGAGGGGCTGAGGAACCCCGCCGTCGGCACGGTCTACCCCGACGGCGTGCTCGAGCAGGGCGGCATGCCGCTCGGAGGACTCGGCACGGGCTACATCTGTCTCGACCCCAGCGGGCGGCTGGGGAAGACTTCGATCTTCAACCGCTTCCCCGCGCCCATCGTGCTCAACCAGCCGTTCCTCTTCCTCGCCTTCGGCGACAGGCGGCTCACGCTTGCGACGCCGAAGGACGGCATCGGCGATGTGAGGGCGGTGCGCTACTTCGGCCACTTCCCCGTGGCCGACGTCGTCTACGAACTCGATGCGCCCGTGAAGGTGGAACTGCGGGCGTTCAGTCCCTTCATTCTGGGCGATTCGGCCGAGTGCAACACGCCCGCCGCCGTCTTCGAGGTGCGGCTGACCAGTGCCTCGGACCAGCCGCAGAGCGTGACCGTCACTCTTGCCCCCGGCGGCTTCCCGAAGGGCGACGCCGAGGCAGTCGAGGCAGTCGAGGCAGGCGGGTGGAAAGGCATTCAGGTGAAGCACAAGCCCGTCGAGAACCTGCCGGCCGGGGTGCAGCACACCTACGCCCTCGCCGCCGAAACCCTCCCCTCCCGAAGGTTCCAATACCTTCGGGAGGGTAAGGCCGCCGACGAGCCCAAGGCCACGAATACCCTCCCGAAGGTATTGGAACCTTCGGGAGGGAACTGGGGCCTCTCTGTCACGTGTGAACTGAAGCCGGGTGAGCAAGCCGCGCAACGCTTCGTCCTCGCCTGGCACCAGCCGCACCTTCGGGAGGCATCGGGGCGGGTCGAGACGCATCAGTATACGAAGCGCTTCGCCAACGCGGCCGCCGTGGCCGCCCACGCCATCGGGAAGCGCGAGGAGTGGCTCCGCCGCATCCTCGCCCAACAGGACGTGCTCTACGGCAGCGACCTGCCCGACTGGCTGAAGGAGGAACTGGTCAACGTGCCCTACACGCTGGCGAAGAACTCCACCTGGCTCGCCAAGACCCGCCCCGACGACTGGTGGGGCGACGAAGGGCTGTTCCTCGTGAACGAGAGCTTCTCGACCTGTCCCCTCACCGAGACCATGCCCTGCCGCTTCTTCGGCCACTGGCCCACGCTCTTCTTCTTCCCCGAGCTGGAGCTGATCACGCTCAAGGCCATCCGCACCTTCCAACTGCGCGGGGGCCAGCCGCCGTTCTGCTTCGGCCTGGGCTTCGCCATCCGCGACCCGCGCTACCACTGCCAGCACACCTGCGGCGCCGGCGAATACGCCCAGATGATCTACCGCTACTACCTGCGCACGGGCGACGCGGCGTTCCTCAAGGACTTCTGGGGATCGGCCCGCGATTCGCTGAACTTCATGCTCTGGCTCGACCGCGATGGCGATGGCCTCGTCGAGGACCACCCGCACGTCTTCGGCCAGGAGGGTTTCCCCGGCAACAACCCCCTCGACCAGTGGCCCTGGTACGGCCCCAGCAGCTACACCGCCGGCAAGGCCCTGGGCGCGCTCGCCTGCGGCATCAGGATGGCCGAGATTGTGGGCGGGACGTCCCCGTCCCGCGAATCGCGGGGCACGGAGGCCCCGCCCACAATCGGGGACACGCCGCCGAGGATTGCGGAGCAGGCCGCCGCTTGGCGCGCCGCGCTCGCCAAAGGCCAGACCGTCTACGACCTGAGGCTCTGGACCGGCAGCTACTACCGCACCTATGCAGGCGACGCGGCGCACAAGGCCAACGACGCCTGCTTCTCGGCCCAATTGAGCAGCGTGTGGTGCACCCGCACCCTCGGCCTCGACGACCCGCTGCCCAGGGACCGCATCGAGAAGGCCCTCGAGACTATCGCGAAGCTCAACATCTCCGCCTCGCCCTTCGGCATGGTGAACGCCGTCTATCCCGACGGCAAGGTGTGCAAGGAGGCGCGGTGGTCCGACGACGTCTTCATCCAATGCAACGCCACGGCCGCGATGGTCTACCTATACTATGGGCAGCGCGAGACGGGCGAGAAGGCGGCGAGGGCCATGCTCGACACCATCTTCCGCGGCCCGCACCCGATGCCCTGGAGCCAGCCCTGCGGCCTCAGCGGTTCGACCGGCGGCACCTGCCACGGCCACGACTACTACGACCACATGGTCGTGTGGAGCTATCCCCTGACCTTCGCGGGGCACGACATCCGCGCCGCCTGCGCCCCCGGCGGCCTGATTGACCGCCTGCTCAAGACCCGATAGGCCGGCCGGGGATGCCTTGACATGGCCATGTGAAATGACCATATTGGCATGGGGATGAGGAGAAGCACGTTGAAGACAATCGCGGCCAGCCAGTTCAAGGCTCACGCCCTCGCCACCATCGCCGAGGTAGCCGCCACGCGGGAGAGCGTGATCGTGACCAAGCGGGGCAAGCCCCTGGTGCGCGTGAGCCCGGTCGAGGAGCCGTCCCAGGACCACGCGCCCGGAAAGCTCGCCCACACGCTGATCTTCGAGGGGGACATTGTTTCGCCCTTGGGCGACGAGGACTGGGACGCCTGCCGGTGAAGTGCCTCCCCGACACCCACGCCTGGGTGTGGTGGCACGCGAGCCCGCGACGGCTCTCGCGGCGGGTTCGGGAGTTGATCGGCCGCCCAGGCGCCTACGAGGAACTGCTGCTGTCTGCCATCTCCCCCTGGGAGTTCGCCAAGCTCATCGAGAAGGGCAGGCTGGCCGTGTCCTGCGGGCCAGAGGAGTGGGTGCAACAGGCGCTCCGGATGGCCAAACTACGCGTCGTGCCGCTCACCCCGCGGATTGCCTGCCGTTCCACATCCCTGCCTCAGCCATTCCGCGGTGACCCGGCCGACCAGACCATCGTGGCGACTGCGCGAGAGGAGGGTGCGACGGTGCTGGCGCGGGACATGCGAATCCGCGGCTACCCTCACGTGCCCAGCCTCTGGTAGCGGGGGCGAGTGCCCGTGGATGCCGCGCATCACACCCGCCCTTGATCGCAGACGCCCGATGCGGGATAATGGCCGCGGGGCCGTCATCCTGAGGACACGTGATGCCGCACCACCGCCGCCTCCCGTGCCAGCGCCGCGAGCGGAAGTCGAAGTTCGTGGATATCTTCCGCACGACGCCGGCGAATACCGTCTGCCCGAACTTCTACGTGCTCGCCCACGCCGACGGGTGCAGCTTCGCGCCCCAGTGCTCGTATTGCTATCTCAAGTCGTCGTTCTGGTTCCTCCGGTCGCCCGAGGTGTTCACGAACTTCGACAAGATGACCGCCGAGATCAAGGCCTGGCTCGCCCGGGACGAACTGGAGTCCTACGTGCTCAACATGGGCAATCTGTCGGACAGCCTGGTGTTCGAGGAGGCGCGGCCGCTCATCGGGCATCTCGTCGGGCTGTTCCGTGCCGAGGCCGAGGCGAAGGGCCGCAGGCACTCGCTGCTGCTCGTGACGAAGGGCGGCACGCGCGAGTGCGCCCCGCTGCTCGAGACGGCCCCTTGCCGCAACGTCATCGTGTCGTTCTCGGTGAACAGCCCCGAGGCGGCCCGCGACCACGAGCGGGGGGCCGCGCCGGTCGAGGACCGCTTCGACGCGGCTCGCCGGCTCAAGGCCATGGGCTGGCGCGTGCGGCTGCGCATTGACCCCATGATCCTCGGTTACGACTATGCCTGGACGATCGAGCAGGTGCGGGCGTTCGGCCCCGAGCGCGTGACCCTGGGCACGCTGCGGGCCGAGGCGAACCTGCCGAAGTTCGTGGAGAACGGCCTGTTCGACGCTTTGGAGCCCGCGCCCCCGCCGGCATCGCCCACGGCCCGCAAGGGCCTTTCCCGCTACCCCAAGGATACGCGCCTCGCGCTCTACCGACAGGCCGTGGAGGCCCTCCGCGACACCTGCCCCATCGGCCTGTGCGAGGAGACCCCCGACATCTGGGACGCCCTGGGCCTCGACAAGCGGGCCAAGAGCTGCAACTGCGGGTCGTGAGTGCCGTCATTGGATGGCAGGAATGGGGGGAAACTTCCTGAAAGAGAGTTTCCCCCCGTCCCCCCCTTCAAGAACTTCCGCATCGGGGCGCAGCGGGGCGAACCGCCCCGCCGCGCCCCAGTGCGGAAGTCCTTGGAAGAGGGGCTGGGGAGGACCTTCCTTCTTCCTCAGAAAGGTTCCTCCCCAGGCTCACGGGGTCTCAGGCGTCTCGGAGCTCTTGGGCACGAGACGGTTGAGCTTCGCCGTGTCGGCCTGAAGCTGGATGTGGCCGCAGGCGGTGCACACGCGGGCGCGGATGGGCACCAGCGACTCGGCGAAGACCCAGAAGCGAGTCTTCTCGGGGTGGAAGTAGAGGCGCCCCGTGCCCTGCACGTTGCCCTCGACGAGCACGCTGTGGCCGCAGGCGGCGCAGCGCCCGGCCGCGGCCTCGGCCTCGGCTGAGCCGGTGGTCTTCTCGATGAGGGCCTCCAGGCCCTCTCGTGTGAAGCGCGTCGCGCCGCCGATCTTCACGAACGACAGGCGCCCTTCGCGCATCCAGCGGAAGATGGTGGGCACGCTGATGCCGAGGTACTCCGCCGCCTCGGGCACCGTGTACCAACGCTTTGCTGCGCCTGCACTTACAGCGCCATCCACTGGCCTTGATTCGTCCACCTCAGGCATCCTTATTCAGAGGAGTGCAGAGTTCTGCATCTTGTTAACTATCATAGAATATCACGGGCTATCCCGTCCGTCAAGCGCTGGCTGGGGGCATCGCAGGGCGGCTCCGCGGCAAGGGCGCGAGGCCCTCTTCAGGACGGATCGCCGATGCGCCATACTTGCTCACCCCTGGGGGGGAGGAAATTGAGCAAGTATGGCGGGAAAGGCCGTGGAGCCGCCCGGATCGCCAAAGCGCCATGCTTGCTCATTCCTGAGGGGGAAAAGATTGAACAAGTATGGGGGCCGGGCGAGGCTACTGCTTCTTGCCGAGGCAGAGGAGCCGGCCACTGCGGAGCGTGACCACGATGCGGCCCTGGCCGTCGAGCGCAATGCCCCAGCGGACTGGCTCGCCGGGCAGCGGATGCGTCCAAAGCTCTGTGCCATCGGGCTTTGTGGCGACAACCGACCACGCTTCGCCCGCCGAGCCCTTGCGTTGGGCCAGAGCCACCTTGCCATTCCCCGCCGTCACCGCCATCGGCTGCCACTCGCACGACTTGTCGAAGACCAGGTAGCCGGGCTTCGAGTAGAGCGGCTGCCCCGAGACCCTGACGGCGTTGCCCGCCAGGGCCAGCTCGCGGCCGCGGACGGCGGTGGTGCCCATCGTGTCGGGCGGGGTGTTGTGGCACTTGCCGGTTGCGGCGTCGAAGGCCGCCGGCGACACGTAGTTGCCGCTGGCGAGGTAGAGGGTGGCGTCCTTGAGCAGCAGCTCGCCCTGGCAGGCGACGCCCCGGCGCGAGAAGGGGTCGAGGTGGCCACAGGTGTTGTTCTGCCACTTGATAGCGCCCGTGTTTGCATCGAGGGCGTAGACGTGGGTGCCGTCGAAGTCGTTCATCCCGGCGGCGAAGTAGGCGGTGCCGCCCTCGACCAGCACGCCGCTCGCCACCGGCCACGTGCTGGACAAGGCGCCGTAGACGGGGATTCGGCGCTCGGCGGGCGCGGCGCGGAAGCGCCACTCCAGCTTGCCTGTTGCCGCGGCGAAGCAATAGGTGAAGCCGTCGGCGGAGCCGACATACGCCTTCCCGTAGGCGATGGTGGGCGGGAAGAACACGCGGCCGCCGGTGTAGGCGGTCCACTTCGGTTCCCCCGTTGCCGCGTCGAGCGCGCGCACCACGCCATCGGAGCCGGCCAGGAAGACCACGCCGCCCACGACGACGGGCGCGGTCGGCTCGCACTGGAGGTTGCTCTCCCAGGCGGTGCGGATGGGGTCAGGGAGTTCGGCCTCGGTGGCGGCCGTGCGGGCGCTATTGGCGCGATAGGTTGGCCACGGGTTCGGCGTGTCGGGGAGGAGGGCGGCATAGCCGTGGGCGGTCTCGAGGCGGTCATTGGTGGAGGCGGCCTGGTCGAACGCGAAATCGCCGGCGGGGCCGAGGGCGATGGTGCCGAACAGTTGGAGGTCGCAGTCGCACGCCCAGGGCACCCAAGTGGCGAGGCCGTTGGCGATGATGACGCCGACGTGGCACGAGGGGCGCATGGGCGAAATCCACTGGGTCTTGCCCGACTCGAGGTCCAGGCGGCCTGAGCCCTCATGGGCGCGGAAGAAGATGCCGTCGGCGCTGCCGGTGGCGCGGGTGCAGGCGCGGCGGCGCGTTGGGTATTCGGCCAGCACCTGGCCGGTGAGCGGGTGCAGCTTCTTGGTGTCCGTGGGCTTGTTCTGCGCGGCGATGACGTAGAGCCCGTCGTCGCGGACCACAATGTGAAGGTCCTGGGCCTCGTGTTTCCACAGGAAGCGGCCGTCGGCGGCGGAGACGGCGCTGAGCCACGGCACCTGGGGGCCGGCGAAGTAGAGAGCCTGGTCGGTGCACTTGAGGTAGGCCTGGGTGCGCCAGCCCTGAATGTAGCCCTGCCCGGGGCGGTAGGGGCCGATGGACTTGAAGAGGTCGGGGTCCTGCTCGGCGGTGCGGCGCCAGAGGTCGTTGCCCGTCCTGGCGTCGAGGCAGGCGAGGAAGCGGCCATAGTGGCCGATGTAGAGGCGGCCGCCCTTCAGGCAGGTCGAGCGGGCATCCACAGGCGGGTCCTGCTGGCGGTGCCAGAGGACCTTCTTGGTCTTGGGGTCGAGGGCGACGACGGTGCGGGCGAAGCCCCAGGGCAGGTCGCGGTCGTTGTAGCCCTTCGAGATGCCGTCCCAGGGCCATCCGTGGCGGGTGCTGCGCCAGCGGGCCACGGGGTCGGGCGGCTCGGGCTTGCCCACGAGGGCGTAGAGCACGCCGTCCTCCAACGCCATCCATTTCCAGAAGGTGCCGTCGGCGAGGTCGGCGGGCACGGCGATCTCGTCCTTCACCTCGCCCGTGGCGGGGTCGAGGAGCTTGCAGCCCTTGTCGTCGGCCACGTAGAGGGCCGTGGGCGTGGCGATCAGGGTCGAGCGGTCCACCATGAAGCCGGTGGGCAAGGGCTTCTTCCAGAGCAGGGTGCCGTTATAGGCGTTCACGGCCATGAGCGTGTCGAGCACGTCCTCCTCGCGTTGGTGCCAGGCGACGTGGCCGAAGGCCATGAAGAGGCGGCCGGCCGAGGCCACGACCTGTTGCGGGGCGGGGGCGTAGCGGGGCTCGGCCACGAACTGGGTGAGGAAGGGCGCGCGGGCCACGGCGTCGCGCGACAGCGGGTTGTTGTCGGGGCTGTGGAAGTGATGGCTCCAGTCGGCGACGCCGGGCGGGAAGGGCTTGGAGGCGGTCTGGCCGCCGACGAGGGCCTGGCCCTCGGGGCGCAGCACGCGCAGGGCTTCGGCCTTGGGCGTGGCGTCGAGGACCACGACGGCGTCGGCCACATTGTCGGCCAGGCCGATGCGGGGCGGTTTGACAGCGGCGACGAAGAGACGGGTGCCCAGCAGGCCCGCGGCGTCGGCGGCCTTGGCCGCGGCCTGCATCGCGTCGCAGTCGGCCAGTTGCACGTAGAGCGTCAGTTCGCTGGCCTTCGCCAGGTCGAGCGCGAGGGCGGCGCCGGCGTCGCCCACGAGGGCGCAGAGGCCGCGTTTCGCCGCGATCTTGGCCAACACGTCGGCCGCGGTCGGCCTCTCGCCGGCCGCGGCCCATGCCGCCATTGCAGCGAAGCCGAGCAGGAACGTCGCCTGTTTGCGCATGGCCAGCTCCTTTCGCGCCGTGACGGTCGCCCCCATCTCTACCGGCATAGTGAATGCCAAACCGAGCGGGAAATCAAGAGCGAGGCGGGCACGAGACCCGCTCGTCCCCTCGCTGCGCGTGGCGACGATGCTCCGGCCCCACGGTGGCCACGGGAAGGGAGGCGGGGCGCGTCAGGCCCGCGCGCGGCGCCGGCGAGCGATGATCGGGAGGCCAAGACCGAGGAGCAGCAGCGTGGCCGGCTCGGGCAGCCCGACCCCCGAGGCGTGGGTGAGAACCTCTTGCGGCGTGAGCCGCCGGTCGTAGATCACGACCTCGTCCAGCAGCATGTTCGCAGTGTCGGCGCCGCCCAGGAACTCGCGCGGCAGGGGCATGTAGTTGGGGTTCGTGCCTGCCAGCACGCCGTTGAGGTACAGGTCAATGCCGTTGGCCGGGTCGGCTACGAAGGTGAGATGAACCCACTGTTGAAGGGCAACCAGAGCGTCGGGCGTGAACCGGTAGTCTGCCACGCCGAAGCGGGTGAACCCCGCCGCTCCGGTGGAGGGCCATTGGTCGAGGCGCAAGGCCCCCGCGGCGCTGCGGAGCAGGCTGCCGGCGTCCTCGATGCCCAGGTGCATGAGCACGAACTCGGCGCTCCACGGGCCGGTGAGGTCGCCCCCGCCCAGCCACACCTGGTCGTCCACGCCGTCGAAGCGCGCGGCCAGGTCGCCCTCGAAGGGAATGCCGGCCTGCCCGCGCACCACGCCATTGCGGTAGACGCCGTCGAGCGCGCCGCTGCCATAGTCAATGGCGATGCTGCCGGACTCGTTGAGGCGGTACCAGTGCAGCGGCGCGCTGGCGAGGACGAGATTGGTCCACTGTGTGGGCGGCCCGGGGGAGGTGATCTGATTGACGATCAGGTTGTCGAAGAGGCCCTGGTCGTCCGAGCCCGCGTTGCGGGTGGGGCCGATGAGGTCCACACCCGGCTGGTACCCTGCATTCGTGAAGCGCGCAGCGAAAACCTGATCGGGGTTGCTGTAGTTGGGCACGGCGACGAGGAACTGCCCTGTGTTGCCGCGGACGAAGACCTCCATCGTGTTCAGCACGCCCCCGGGAGGCGTGAAGCCCATGCTCGTGTTGCCGAAGCCGCCGGGGCCTTCGACGCGGAATGCGCCGGGCAGGGAGGTGTAGCCGGGGTGGAAGACGATGCGGTTGGCGCCGACCCGCAGGCCCACATTGCTGCCACCCCCTCCCGGGTTCTTGCCCACGAGTTGTGTGATCAGCAGGTTGCCCGGGTAGCCGGTCGCTGTGACCAGCGAGTGGGTGAGCGGAGTGCCGTTCATGCGCAACACTCCGCCGGTGACCACCACGGTGCCGCCGCCCTGGAGGGTCATGTTCGTGTAGGCGGCCACCGTGGCGGCCGTGTTGGCCGTGTCGGTGTCGAACGGCTCCTGGAACACGATCCCCGCGTGTGCAAGACCTGCACCCGCAGCCAGGGCAGCAGCTAACACGAGCAACGAAACGGCCCGCCACAACCCCCGGTCCCCGGCCATCGGTCATCTCCTGGAGCCATGCGCTTCCTGGCGCGAGAAGCCACAGAGAGGCAAGGCGCCGCTCGCAGCGTCCTGAATCGCGCGCCAGTATGTACCATCGCCAGGGCGGCGTCAAGCGCGGGCACGCTATGCCTGCCGCTGGAGCGCCCGGGCGCCGATGTCGGTGCGATAGTGGGCGCCCTCGAAGCGGATCCGCTTGACGGCCTCGTAGGCGCGGGCGATGGCGCCGCGGATGTCATCGCCCAGGGCGGTGACGCCGAGCACGCGCCCGCCCGCGGTCACCACCTTGCCGTCGCGCAACTCGGTGCCGGCGTGGAAGACCGTGACGTCGGGCAGCGCGCCCGCGGCGTCGAGGCCGTGAATGACCTTGCCCTTCTCGTAGTGGCCGGGGTAGCCGCCGGAGGCCATGACCACGCAGACGGCGGGGCGGGGGTCCCAGTCGAGATCGGCGTCCTGGAGATTGCCCTGGGCGATGGCGGCGAGCACGGGCACGAGATCGCCCCGGAGGCGGGCGAGGATCGGCTGCGTCTCGGGGTCGCCGAAGCGGACGTTGAACTCGAGCACCCTGGGCCCGTCGTCGGTCATCATCACGCCGGCGTAGATGACCCCCTTGTAGCGGCGGTCTTCGGCGTTCATGGCGTGGACGATGGGGATAAGGATCTCGCGCTCGATGCGCGCGTACTGCTCGGCGGTGATGACGGGTGCGGGGCTATAGGCGCCCATGCCGCCGGTGTTGGGCCCCTCGTCGTGGTCGAAGATGCGCTTGTGGTCCTGCGAGGAGGGCAGGGGCACGATGGCCCGGCCGTCGGTGAGCGCGAGGATCGAGGCCTCCTCGCCGAACAGACACTCCTCGACGACCACGCGGTTGCCCGCGTTGCCGAAGACGCGCTCCTTCATCATCAGCGAGATGGCGTCCATCGCCTCCTTGCGCGTCTGGCAGATGATCACGCCCTTGCCGGCCGCCAGGCCGTCCGCCTTCACGACCAGCGGCAGCGGGGCCTTGCGCAGGTGCTCTTCCGCCGCGTCCACCGTCTCGAAGACGTCGTAGCGCGCCGTCGGGATGGCGTGCTTGCGCAGGATGTGCTTGGCGAAGACCTTGGAGCCCTCGAGCTCGGCGGCGCGCTGGCTGGGGCCGAAGATCGGCAGGCCGTTCGCCTCGAAGCGGTCGGCGATGCCGGCCACCAGCGGCGCCTCGGGGCCCACGACCGTGAGGCCGATCTTCTCGCGCCGGGCGAACTTCAAGAGGGCCTGCACCTCGTCGGCCGGAATGTTCACGCACTCGGCCACGCCGGCGATGCCGGCGTTGCCCGGGGCGCAGAAGAGCTGGGTGACCTTGGGCGACTGGGCGATCTTCCAGGCCAGCGCGTGTTCGCGCCCGCCGCTGCCGATGATGAGGACCTTCACGGGGCGTCTCCTAGAGTGGGACTGCTCGCGCCCCTGATATTACTGATCTGCCGCAGCGAAGCAAGCGTGATGCGTGATACGTGATGCGTGAGAGGGCCGGGCATGAAAAAGAGCGGCAAGGGCCGCCTGCGTTCACTTTCTCCAGTTCCGGTCTTCTGGCCTCTCACGTATCACGCATCACGTGTCACGCCTCAACTCCCGCCCCAGCTCTCGAACCGAGGGGAACACGTAATCGGGCACATCTCGTGTGGCCGCCAGCTCCTCGCGCTTCGTTTCGCCGGAGAGGACGAGGATGGTGGTGAGGCCGGCGCGCCGGCCCATGCGCATGTCGGTGTAGAGGCGGTCGCCCACAATGGCCGCGTCGCGCGGGCGGTAGCCGCTCCCCAGCTTGCGGAGCGCCATGGCCACCATGCGGCGTTCGGGCTTGCCCACCACCACGGGCCGCACGCCCGTGGCCTGGCGCAGCAGGGCGATCATCGAGCCGCAGTCGGGCACGGGGCCGCGCTCGGTGGGGCACACCTTGTCGGGGTGGGTTGCCACGAAGGCCGCGCCGCCCCGCAGCAGGTGGCAGGCCCGCTCGAGCTTGGCATACGTGAGGGTGGTGTCGAAGCCCAGCACCACGGCATCCACGGCGTCTTCGGCGAGGATGAGTCCCGCGCGGCGCAACTCCTCTTCGAGGCTGGGCGTGCCGAGGACGAACACGCGGCGGTGGCGGGTGGCGGTGGTGAGATACAGGGCCGTGGCTTCGCCTGAGGTGATGATCTGATCGGGCGCGACGGCCAAACCCATCGCGGCCAGCTTGTCGCGGTAGAGGAAACGGTCCTTCGACGAATTGTTCGTGAAGAACAGGTAAGGGATGCCGCGGCGGTCGAGCAGCCGGAAGAAGCCCCTGGCCCCCGGCAGCAGCCGCGCGCCGAGGTACACCGTGCCGTCCATGTCCATGAGAAAGGCGCGGATCGAGCGAAGGGGCTGCTTCATCCGACCCTCAGGACCAGGGTGTGGCCTTGTAGCGCCGCACGACCACGTTGTCAATCATCATCACGCCGTCCAGCGAGGCGAGGAAGACCACCAGTTCGGCGATCTCCTCGGGCCGCATCAGGTCGGCGCGGCTCTCGAAGCTGGGGTTCTGGCCGGCCATCTCGGTATCCACGCCGCCCGGGCAGATGCAGTGGACTCGGATGCCGGCGTCGCGGGTCTCGAGGGCGAGCACCTTGGCGAAGCCGAGCAGGGCGTGCTTCGAGGCGCAGTAGCCGCTCTGGTCCACGTAGCCCTTCACCGACGAGCTGGAGGCGATGTTGATGATCCAGCCGCGCCGCCGCTCGAGCATCGAGGGCAGCACCGCCTGAGTGCACAGGAGCGCGCCCAGGACGTTGACGTCGAACATCGCCTGCCAGTCGGCCACGGTGGCCTGGAGGATGGGGGCGAAGCGCGCCACGCCGGCGTTGTTCACCAGGAGGTCAATCGGCCCGAGGCCCGCCACCGCCTGCTCGGCCATGCGGCGCACATCGTCGGGGCGGCGCACGTCGGCCACGATGCCGAGCGCCGCCCGGCCCAGCAGGCCCGCCGTCTCCTCGACCTGTTCGCGCGAGCGTGCGGCGACGGCGACCTTCGCCCCCTCGCGCGCAAGGGCCTGGGCGATGGCGCGCCCGATGCCACGCCCGCCCCCCGTCACCAGCGCCACTCGGCCTTGCAGTTTCATACACGCTCCTGTGCACGGTTCGGCTCGCTGATTATAGCGGCGGCGCCGCGGGGGGTCAAGGCGATTGACACCTCCGGAAGGCGACACTATAATGACGGAGGCGGGCGGACCAACCCAGCAGATGGGAGGCGGGCCCATGGCAATGCATCTCCGCGTGCGACGCGGCGCGAGCGCGGGCGCCGTGTTCGCACTGCGGCCTGGGACCAATATCATCGGGCGCTCACGCGACTGCGCAGTCGCCCTGTCAGACGACAAGGTCTCGACCTCCCATGCCCGCATCGAGGTGGCTGGCGAGGCGGCCACCCTGATTGACCTCGGCAGCACCAACGGCACGCTGCTCAACGAGGCGGCGGTGACGGCCCCGACTCAACTGCGGCCGGGCGATGCCATCCAGGTGGGCAACACCACCCTGGTCTACGGCGACCGCGACCATCAGGCCGACCAGCATCCCACGACCCAGGTGCGCATCATCGTGGCCGACGACAAGACGGTGCTCCAGCGCCCGGTGGCCTGGTCGCCCGAGGCCACCACCCAGGTCCTGCCGGCGACCGGCCAGAACCTCGAGGCCGGCGAACTGCGCCGCCTCTACGGCATCCTGTCGGCCCTCTACCGCGTCACCAGCGTGGTGGGCCGCTCGGTGACGCTCGAGGGGCTCTTCGCCAACGTGCTCGACGTGCTCTTCGACATCCTGCCCGCCGACCACGGCAGCGTGCTGCTGGTGGAGCCCGACGCCCGGGCGCTCAAGCCGGTCGCTGGCCAACGCCGCAACACCCGCGAGCAGACCATCCGCGTGAGCGAAACGATCGCCCGCGACGTCATCGCCACCGGGCGCGGCGTGCTGACCCGCGATGCGGCCGAGGACGAGCGCTTCCGTCGCGTCGCCAGCATCCACCTCTACGGCATCCGCTCCGCCCTGTGCGTGCCCATCCGCTCCCCGCGGCAGACCTTCGGCGTCATCTACCTCGATACCCACTCGGTGGACCGCAGCTTCACCGAGCGCGACCTCGAACTCCTCACCGCCGTGGGCAGCGACCTCGGGCTTGCCGTCGAGAACTTCCAGCTCATCCGCAAGAACCTCGAGGCCGAACGGCTCGCCGCCATCGGCCAGGCCGTCGCCGGCCTCTCCCATTACATCAAGAACATCCTCCAGAGCATGGAGGCGGCCCGCTACCTCATCCCCTCGGCCATCGCCAACCAGGACCTCGCAGAGATCGGCGAAATCTGGGGCGCCCTCGACCACAACATCCAGCTCATCTCCGAGCTGGCGATCAACATGCTCAGCTACTCGCGGCGCGCCGGCCCCCAGTACGCGCCATGCGAGCCCAACCGCGTCGTGCGCGAGGTGGCCACTCTGGTGGCCCAGCGCGCCGCCGCGCAGAACGTCGCGCTGACACTTGCTCTCGACGACGCCATGCCCACGGCGCTGCTCGATGCAGGCGCGCTGCACTGCGCCCTGCTCAACCTGCTCACCAATGCCATTGATGCGACTCCCGGCGGCTCCGTCACCGTCACCTCCCGATGGGTGCCCGCCGCCCGTCGCATCGAGATCGCCGTTGCCGACAACGGCCCCGGCATCCCGCCCGCGCTCCGCGAGAAGATCTTCGAGGCCTTCTACACCACCAAGGGCTCGAAGGGCTCGGGCCTCGGCCTCGCCGTCTCCCGCAAGGTCATCGGCGAACTCGGCGGCCGCATCGCGGTGGAGTCGGAGGCCGGCCGAGGGGCCATCTTCACCGTCGCCCTGCCCATCGAACCGCCGGAGGGGCAGGCCGACCAAGGCGACGCGACATGATCGGCACCACGCTCGGCAGGTTCCGCATCGAGGCCCAGATCAGCTCCGGCGGCATGGGCACCATCTACCGCGGCACCGACGTCGAAACCGGCCAGGTGGTCGCACTCAAGGTTCTCCAGCCGTCTCTTGCGGCCGACCGCTCATTCCTCCAGCGCTTCCGCCGCGAAGTCCATGTTCTCAGCGGGATTCAACACCCCAACGTCGTCCGCATCTACGACGTAGGGGCGGACGACGGGGTGCAGTACTATGCGATGGAGCACCTCGAGAAGTCGCTCGCAGAGGTTCTGCGCGAGGGCCCCGTGCCCATCGAGCGCGCCGTGCGCATCGCCAGCCAGGTGGCGCGCGGCCTGATGGCCGTGCACGATGCCGGAGTCCGCCACCGCGATGTGAAGCCCAGCAACATCCTCTTCGACGCCGAAGGCAACGCCAAGATCGCCGACTTCGGCATCGCGAAGATCAGCGACGCCACCCGCATGACCCAGACCGGCGTGATCGTGGGCACCCCGTCGTACATGGCTCCCGAGCAGGTGGACAGCCAGGCGCTGGACCCGCGGGCCGACATCTACTCGCTGGGCGTCGTGCTCTACGAGATGCTCGTCGGCCGCCCCCCCTTCGACGGCCGCACCACCCTCGAGATCCTGCGCAAGCACCGCTACACGCTCCCCGAGTCTCCCAAGAGCTTCCGGCCGCAGGTGCCCAGCGCCCTGGCCCACCTGGTCCTGAGCATGCTGGCCAAGTCGCCTAAGCAGCGGCCCGACTCCATGGCCCTGGTGGCCGACGCCCTCGATCATATCGAGCGGAACCTGGAGCGGCGCGGAATGCCGCGCGACGAGGCGAGCCCCGAGCTCTCGTCGTCCGAGCAAACGGAGCGCTACGAGCGCATCGCCGCCTGCGTCATCCGCTGGGCCAAGGCCGCGGCCGCGGTGGTCGCCCTGGCGGCGCTTGCCTACGGCGGCTACCGCGTGATCTCGCATCTCACACGCGGACCGGCCGACTACCTGCGCGACGCCGAGGCGGCGGAGGCCCGCGATGCGGCCGACGCCCTCCGCCGCTACGAGGCCCTGGTCGGCCGCTACCCCGACGCGCCCGAGGCGGGCACGGCCCGCGAACGCATCCGCGCCCTTCAGGAGGAAGAACGCCGGCGGCCGGGCGGCAGCGCGCCCGGCCTCTTCGGGGCCTCGGGGCACACGCTCGCCATTCGCGCGCAGATTGCGGCCATCCATTGCAGCCGCGCCGAGAAGGCCGTCGCCGCCGGCGACATCGAGCACGCCCGACAGATCTACCGCATGGTGCGCCAGGTATTCGCCGACACCCCCTGGGGCCTGCGGGCCGACCACCGCCTCTACCTGCTCGATGCCATGGACCCAGGCGGCGCCAAGCGGCGGCCCGAGGACGCGCGCGAGGAGCCCGAAAAGGAGAACGCGCCGGCACCGCCGTCCCACGAGCCCCCGGCTCCCGAACCGCCCCGTTGAGACCCTGTACCTGCGGCGGCCCCCGAGACTGGAGCATCCGGCCATGTCCACACTCCACGCCATCCCGCGACCCGTCATCGAACGCATGGTGCTCTACCTGCGGCAGTGCCAGCGCCTCGAGCGCGAGGGGATTGACACGGTGTCGTCCACCGAGCTGGGCGAGGCCATCGGCGCCAGCTCGGCCCAGGTGCGCAAGGACCTCTCGTTCTTCGGCCAGTTCGGCCAGCGCGGCCTGGGTTACCCCGTGCAGAACCTCGAGCGCGCGCTGCGGCCGCTGCTCGCGCTCGACCGCGAGTGGAAGGTGGCCCTCGTGGGCGCCGGCAACATCGGACGGGCCCTGTGCACCTACCGCACCTTCCGCGAGCGCGGCTTCCAGATCGTCGCGCTCTTCGACAGCGACCCGCGCAAGGAGGGCTGCACCTGGGCGCGCCTCAAGGTGCTGCCCATGAGCTCCCTGCGCCGCACCGTGGCCGAGCTGGGCATCGAGCTGGGGATCATCGCCGTTCCGGTCGAGGCCGCGCAGAACGTGGCCGACCAGCTCGTCGCCGCCGGCGTCAAAGGAGTCCTCAACTTCGCCCCCACGCACGTCACGGTGCCCAGCGGCGTCGCCGTCCGCTCGGTAGACCTCGCCGTCGAGCTCGAGCAGCTCGCCTTCCTCGTCACGCGAAGCTCCGCCCCATGAGCCCTCCCGCCTTCGCACAAGTGGCGCTGAACCTCCCGGTCGGCGACGCGTTCGACTACGCCGTGCCGCCCGAGCTGCGCAGCCGCCTGCGGCCCGGCCTGCGCGTCCGCGTGCCCTTCCGCAACCGACACCTCGTCGGCTACTGCGTGCGGCTGCTCGACGCGCCCAGCATCGAGGCGGCGCGGGTGAAGCCGATCGTGGATCTCGTGGACGCCGAGCCGCTGGTAGATGCGGCAATGCTGGAGCTGACCCGCTGGGTGGCCGACTACTACGGCTGCGCCTGGGGCGAGGCGCTGGAGGCGGCGCTGCCCGGCGGCGTGCGCCGCCAGACCACCTCGCGCACGATCCAGATCGTCGAGCCGGCCCTCGAGGGGGCCGCGCTGCGCGCCGCCATCGCTGGGCTGCCGCCGCGGCTACGCAAGCGGGCCGCGCTGCTCGACACCCTGGCCTCCTGCCCCAACGAGGAACTCACCCCCAGCCAGCTTGCCGAGCTGGCCGGCTGCTCGCTCAGCGTCGTCCACGCCGCCCGCAAGGCGGGCCAGATCCGCTACCGCTCGAAGACGGTCACCGAGCATCCCGTGGACGACGTGCTGCCCGAGGCGCCCAAGGAGATCGAGCTCACCGACGAGCAGCAGCACGCCCTCGCCCTCATCGGCGAGCGCCGGCGCGCCGGCTTCGGCGTGGTGCTCCTCCACGGCGTCACCGGCAGCGGCAAGACCGAGGTCTACCTGCGCGCCATCGCCGACGCGCTGGCCGAGGGCAAGCGGGCGCTCGTCCTCGTGCCCGAAATCTCGCTCACGCCGCAGACCATCCGCCGCTTCAAGGCGCGGTTCCCGCGCATCGCCGTGCTCCACAGCCACCTCACGCCCGGCCAGCGCACCGAGCAGTGGCGGGCCATCCAGCGCGGCGAGGCCCAGGTGGTCATCGGCCCACGCGCCGCCGTCTTCGCCCCCGTGCAGGACCTCGGCATCGTGGTGGTGGACGAGGAGCACGAGAACACCTACAAGCAGGAGGAGCCCGCGCCGCGCTACCACGCGCGCGACGTGGCCATCGTGCGCGCGCAGCGGGCCGGCGCGCTCGTGGTGCTCGGCTCGGCCACCCCCTCGCTCGAGAGCTTCCACAACGCGCGGCGCGGCAAGTACGCCTACGTGGTCCTCGCCCACCGCGTGCTCGGCCTGCGCATGCCCCCCGTGGAAGTGGTGGACATGACCGAGGAACTCCAGGAGGCGAAACGCTGGTGCTTCCTCTCGCGCCGCCTGGAGGCCCTGACGCGCCAGACGCTCGAGAGCGGCGCCCAGGTGATGCTGTTCCTCAACCGGCGCGGCTTCTCCACCCTGGTCTTCTGCCCGCGCTGCCAGCACGCGCTCCGCTGCCCCCAGTGCCAGGTGCCCATGGTCTACCATCGCCGGCGCGGCATCGCCCTGTGCCACTACTGCGGCGAGCACCAGCCGCCTGCCGGCATCTGCCCCGCCTGCAAGGTGGGCCAGATGCGCCACTTCGGCGTGGGCACCGAGCGGGTGGAGGACGAGATCGCGCGCAAGTTCCCCAACTACCCGCTCGCGCGAATGGACACCGATACGACGCGCGGCCGGGCCACGCACCAGCGCCTCCTCGACCGCTTCCGCTCGGGCGAGGCCCGCATCCTCATCGGCACGCAGATGATCGCGAAGGGACTGGACTTCCCGCAGGTGACGCTCGTGGGGGTGATCTCGGCCGACACGGCGCTGTACCTGCCTGACTTCCGGGCGGCCGAGCGCACGTTTCAGCTCGTCGAGCAGGTGGCGGGCCGCGCGGGCCGCGGCCTGCTCGGCGGCCGCGTGGTCGTCCAGACCACCAACCCCCATCACCTGAGCATCGTGTGCGCCGCGCGCCACGACTACAGGCTCTTCGCCGAGACGGAGCTGGACCTCCGCCGCGAACTCGGCTATCCGCCCTTCGGCCATCTGCTGCGAGTGGTCGTGGCCGGCCCCAGCCGCGACGCGGCTGCCGGCCGCTGCCGCGAGTTGGCCGAGCGCCTGCACGCGCTGCCCGAGGCGGCGGCAGCGTTCGAGGTGCTCGGCCCCGTCGAGTGCCCCCTGGCCAGCCTCCAGGGCAAGAGCCGCTGGCAGCTTCTCGTCAAGGCGCCCGAGCGGCGCGGCGTACGACTCGCCACGCGCGCCCTGCGCCCGCATGCTGGCGTCGCCGGCAAGCTCCAGGTGACCCTGGATGTGGACCCCGTCTCGATGCTGTGAGGGCGTCGTAGCTCGTGCGCCGGGGGCCGCCCGGCGGTGTCAGTGCGGACGCCGTATCCTGGCCAGCCGCGCCAGCGTGACGGCGAGCACGGCGGCTACGACGAGCACGACGGGGACGGTGTATGCCTCGCCCAGCGCGTCCCAGAACGTGTCGGCCGGGGGGCCGGCGTTGTCGTCGCGGGTGCCCACGGCGAAGCCGTGGACGACTCCGCTGTACGACGGGGCGATGAGCATGGGCCTGCCGGCCAGGGTGCCCACGACGCACGAGCCCCAGATCGTCTTGCCCTTGCGATAGTGGCTCCAGGGGAAGCGGCCCAGATCGTAGCGGAAGAGGAAGCGGCCCTCGCGCGCCGTGACGACGTAGACGTGGTCGTCGAGTGAGTTCACGCACACGACGAGTTCGTCGCCCATCGTAGCGAGGGCGGGCGAGCCCTGCACGATGTTGCGGGTGCGATAACGCCAGAGCTCCGTGCCGGTGGCGGCGTCGAGGGCGAAGAGGAAGTAGGTGTAGCTGCCCACGAACACCGTCGGCCGCCCGTCTATCACCGCGAAGGCGGGCGTGCTGTCCACCCACGTGTTGATGGGGCTGGCCCACACCTGCTGGCCGGTCTCGGCGTCCACACAATAGGCCCAGGCCGTGCGGCCACCGAGGAAGAGGAGCTGGCGGCCGTTCACCGTGGCCACCGAGACGCCGCTGTGGATCTCATCGCCGCTGGCGTAGGGCTTGGGCCACAGGTCCTTCCCCGTGCGGGCCGAGAGGGCGAAGACGCTGCCCGGCTCGTACGGCACGAAAAGGGCCGGCTCGCCCCGCACAGTGCCCAGGCACGGGGCATTGACGGCCCCCGTGCCGATCTCGCGACGCCACAGGGGGGTGCCCGTGGCCGGCTCGAGGGCGATCACCTCGCCGCGCTGGACGTTCTCGACGGCGCTGCGGTTGTTGTTCCACACGCCGCAGAAGAGCACGGGCCTGCCATCCACCTCGGCGAGCAGAGGGTCGGCCATGCGCGCGGGGTTCACGGTGCCGCGCCAGGCGAAGGTCTCGAACTGCCAGAGCTTGCGGCTGGCGTCGCTCGGGAGGCCGGGGCGGGGGTCGAGGGCGAAGATCGAGCGGTCGCTGGACGCCACGAAGAGCATCGGCCGCCCGCCGACGATGGCATAGACGGGGGCCGCGCTCACCGCCGAGCCGGTGATGAAGGCCCAGTCCTGCTTCCCCGTGTGGCCGTCGAAGGCGTAGACCGTGTTGTCGTAGCAGCCGATGAAGACGCGCGGCTGGCCCTCCACGGTGGCGAGGCACGGGCTCGACCAGTAGGGGATGCCCTCGACGTAGGCGTAGAGCGTGCGCGGCTCGGCCGTGCTCCAGACGTGCTCGAGCGTGGCCGAGGCGAAGCGGGTGGGGCTGAGGCTCTGACGCTGCGGGCCGAAGCCGTACATCGGCCAGTCCACCACCTCGGCGGCGACGGCTGCCGATGCGCAGAGGGCGAGGAGCGGAATCGCAGGCTTCATCGGGTCCTCTCTGTCCTATTCGTCCCATCTGCCCCATCGGTCCTATAGCACGGATGGGGCATACAGGACCGATAGGCCCCTCCGCGCACCGCGGCCGCTCAGAAGTACTCCGTTGGCCGGGGCTCGAAGGGGGTGACCTGCCTCTTGCCCGGCGCCAGCTCGTTGACGATCTGGAGCGCTCCATAGGGGCAGGCATCCACGCACTTCATGCAATAGAGGCACGTCTTCCGATCCCGGATGCCCATCACGATGCAGTCCACGGGGCACACGGGTTCGCAGCAGCCGTCGCGTTGGCAGAGGTCGTCGTCGCGGTTGATCTGCCAGGCCGCATTCTTGGCCAGGAGGCCCAGCATGGCGCCCTCGGGGCACATGTAGCGGCACCAGGCGTTCATCAGCACCATCGAGAGCAGCAGCACGCCGAAGCACGAGATGAGCGAGGCCCATTCGACGTAGGCCGTGAAGAACACGCAGAAGGGCCCGTTGGCGTACACGCCGTAGATGAACACGGCGAAGATCGAGACGAGGATTGCGTAGCGCACCCGCTCCTTGAAAAACCAGTCCTTCGACCGATCAGTGAGCACCGTGAGCGCGATGAGCGAGAGGCCGATGGTGTAGAAGACCATGGCGTGCTCGATGAACGAGAACGTGGCCGGCTTCGTGCGGTACGAGCTGTAGAAGAGCACGCCCAGGAAGGCCACGCCCATGGCATACTTGATGTAGATGAAGGCGGCGCGGTCGGCGTAGCGCCTCAGCCACGATGTGGCCTTGGCCAGCAGCTCCTGCGCAAAGCCGAGCGGGCACAGCCAGCCGCAGAAGATGCGCCCGAAGAGCATGGTGAAGGCGGCCACCGTGGCGAAGACGACCAGGTACTTGAACGCTCCAAGGTCGTCGCGGCCCAACACGTTGGCGCCCAGGACGATGTCGCGGGTCATGCAGGCGCAGGGGTGGACGCCCAGGATCAGGGCGATGGCGGAGAGCGTCTGGACGAGGCGCCGCGCCCACTGGCGGTGAGGGAACTTCCAGCGCATCAGCAGCGCACCGACGACGGACAACCCGGCCATCATCAGGAACGGCGTGAGGTCCAGGGCCGTGTTCCCCAACGGCAGCAAGGCCCTCTCGATGACCTTGCGGATGACCAGCCGATTGCTTTCCCAGCCGAAGGGCAGTTCCATCGCCAACCTCTTCAACCCACCGCAGGCTTCGACCCTGCGGGAGGCTCATCTTTCCTCGTCGCGCCAGGGGAAGACGTGGACAGCCTCGGGTTCGAAGCCCAAGGCCACCGCCTGGCCGATGCTGAGTCCAGACGCCGCATAATCGCGCTTGGTCTGGAGCACTACGAAGCGGTTACCGCGCGTGGCGACCTCATAGCGGACGACCGGGCCACGGTCTGAGATCTCCGCCACCGTGCCTTCCAGCCGGTTTTGCAGGGCCGCCGGCGCATTGGCCGGGCCGATCAGCACCCGTTCGGGCCGCACGCAGAGGCCCACGCGGCCGGCCACCGCACCGCGCGCCAGCAAAGAGCCGCAGGCGAGCGCGATGCGGACGCCGCTGCCCTCGCGGACCGCCGTGCCTTCGAAGACATTCTCGGTGCCCACGAAGCGCGCAACAAAGGGGCTGTTGGGGCGCTCGAAAACGTCGTCCTTCGGGCCGAATTGAAGCAGGCGGCCGCTGCGCAGGATGCCCAGAGTGTGGCCGAGGATGCGGGCCTCCTCCTGATCGTGGGTCACGTGCAGGATCGTGGTGCCGAGCTGGTGATGGAGCGCGGCGATCTCGGCGCGAAGGGCCTCCTTAGCCAGGGGGTCCAGGGCAGCGAGCGGCTCGTCGAGCAGCAGCACGCGTGGCTCGATGGCCAGCGCCCGGGCGACCGCCACCTTCTGCATCTCCCCGCCCGAGAGTGCGGCAGTGTCCCGGTCCAGCAGTGCTGAGATCGCCAACAGGTCGGCCACGCGCTCGACCCGCTTCGCCCGCTCGGAGCGCTCGACGCCGTGGTAGCGCAACCCATAGGCGATGTTCGCCCGCACCGAGAGATGCGGAAAGAGCATTGAGCGCTGGTAGACGAAGCCGATGCCCCTCCGCTCGGGCGGCAGGAGTGTCACGTTCTGCCCGTCGAGCCACACCTCGCCAGCCTCGGGGCGGTTGATGCCCACGATGGTCTCCAGCAGCACCGTCTTGCCGCAACCGGTGGGGCCAAGCAGAACACCGTAGTCGCCGGTGGCCAGCTCGAAGCTGATCCCCTGCAACTGGAAGGCGCCCAAACGCTTAGTCAGTCCGACGACTCGAACCACAACCGTGGCCCCAGATGGTGCGGATGTTCCGCCACAGGGTGCGCGAGGCCAGAAGGTGCAGGCCCGCGAACACAGTGACGCACAGGACAATCATGAGGATGGCGAGCGAAGCGTGCTGGCCCCTCTCGCCGGCCTCGATGAACTGCTTGTAGATGCGCACGGGCATCGTCTCGGGGTGCTCGGCCACCACGCTCACCGAGGCGAACTCGCCAATGGCCCGCCCCCAGGTGAGGATGCAGCCCATGAAGATGCCGCGCGCGGCCAGCGGCAGCGTCACGCGGAAGAAGGTTGCCATCGGGCGGGCCCCAAGGGTGCGTGAAACGTGCTCTAGCCTCAGATCAACCCCCTGGAACGCCGCCATCGCGGAGCGAATGAGGAAGGGGCTGCTCACGAAGGTCTGGGCGGCGACGATGCCCTTCCAATCGTTGGCTAGCACGATGCCGAAGTTCGAACGAAGCCAGTCGCCCAGCGGCTGACGTGGCCCCAGCAATGCGATGAGGGCGATGCCCGCTACGGGGGGCGGGAGAATGATCGGCAGGTCCACCAGCGCGTCGAGCACCCGGCGGCCTGGGAAGTCGCTCCGCACCAGGAAGTAGGCGAGCGGCACGCCCAGCGCCAGCACCACAAGTGTCGTGATGGTGGCTGTTTGCACACTCGTCCACATCGCCCGGCGGGTCTCGGCCGCAGCAGCGTCGGAGCCGAGGAGCGCAGTGCGAAGGTCCTGTGGCGAGCGGCTCACGCCCAGATTCACGAGGGGAAACAGCACCGCAAGCACAAGCATGAAGCCCAGGGCGAAGCACGCCACCACGAGATAGCTGTGTGTCTCCTTTGCCAGTCTAAGTTCCGCCAGGATAACGAGATAGAAGATCGTGAGCAACACCAGGGTCGCCTCGGCGAAGAACGGGAACACCAGGTAGGCCACGAGCAGCACGACCATGAAGCCGAATGCCTTGGGCATGTGGAACAGGCTGCTTGTGATCATCAAGAAGAGACCGAAGAGCAAGAGGCGGTGTGTGCCACCAAAGGTCCACGGGGAAGCGGGGGCCACAGCGGCGAATAGCGAAAACAGGACCGCATACCATGCGATGTATCCGCCCTGCATCCATCGCGAGCGTAAGCTGATATGAAATAGTAGGTTATAGAGGTAGAAGACGTTGGCAGAGAGGAGGAAAACATAGACCGTGGCTGAGCGCAAACCGGGCTTGAGCACGGGCGCGAGCCACACCCACTCGGCCACCGCGAAGGCAAGCGAGCCGATGGTGAGACCCAGTATCCTCTGTCGCGTGGCTGCTGCCATTCTCCCTACCCAGTATCTAAGGCACTGACTGCGAAAAACATGTCCCACCGAGGGACCTGTCAGGTTCGGAACGCGCGCTGACCAGCGACCGAGGCGCAAACCCTCGCGGGATCACGGGGTCGAAGGCCCCGAGGCCGCGCAAGGGTGACGGCGGATACTGGACGCACCAGTAGCTGCCCCTGGCATCCTTGCCGCGCGCCCCTCTGTGACATTCGCTTGACGGCGCACCTATGTGACCTGAAGAAACGTAAGGCAGATGCAAATCACTAGTTACGAAGTCTCATGGTGTTGGCCGAAACCGTGAGCGCACAGGCACGGTAGTGCCCGACCCCGAGGCCTCAAGGGCAGCCAGGGTAATGTCGAGGACGTGGTAGGCTGCGTCGCCGGGACAGGTGAGGGGCTTCCCCTTACGGATGCCCGCCGCAAGATCGAGCGGCCCCCGCGCCCATTCGACACCGGGATAGGGATTGCCAAGAAGGGGCAGCGATCTCCACTCGCGCTCGCCCGGCTTGCACAGGTCTAGCCGAGAATTGAAGCCGACGACCGAGTCGAGCCGCAGTGAGCCGTCCGTGCCGTGGACTTCGATGCCCGCCTGCGCGCTCTTGACAGCGAAGAAGCTGGCAGTGAGACGGCAGTGAATGCCAGAGTCGAACTCAATAAGAGTACATGTGTGATCCGGATTGGTTACCGTAAACGACTTGCCGGCGTCCGGCCCTGAGGCGATCGTGCGTTCGCGGAGCCGAATGCCCCCCATAGCCCGGACGGCGGTCGCCGAGCCGAAGACTTGTATGAGCACACTGAGAGGGTAGCAACCAACGTCGAAGAGCGGCCCCGCTCCGCGACCATAGAAGGCCGCGGGTGCGGGGTGCCAAGCCTCGATACGGCTCCAGTTCATCTCGGCGTAGACCTCCTTCACATCGCCGACGAGGCCCTCCTGCACAACCTTCTTGAGGGTCTGCTGGGCCTCGCCGAGGATGACAAACGGAGAGCAGCTCAGCAGAAGTCCTTGCTGTGCGGCGAGTTGCACGCAGGCCTGCCCGTCCTCGCGGGTGGCGGCGAGGGGCTTCTCGCTGTGCACGTGCTTGCCGCCCCGTAGGAGGCGCTGCGTAACCTCAGGGTGGGCAAGGTGCACTGTCAGGTTGAGGCCCGCCTCGACCTGAGGATCAGCGATCAGTTCGTCGAGGCTGGCGTAGAGTTTGCACGCGTACTTTGAAGCGAAGGCTCTGGCGGCCTCGGTGTTGAGGTCATAAGCCCCGACGATTGCCAGCCTGTCGGGGTGCTTCTGCATCGAGTCGGCATACGGCCCGGCAATGTTCCCGCAGCCGACGAAGGCGAACCCTACGGGTCCTGTCACCCCCATGCTCCTCTCCTTTATTGGACGGCCCTTGAAGGCTCGTCAGGATGTCCGGGCTTCGA